>JBCCUP010000043.1 GCA_039196715.1 Pseudomonadota bacterium | reverse complement strand
TCGGCGTCGGTGCCGAGCTCGTCCAGGCGGGACCGCCAGCGCTCGGCCTGGTGCGCGAGCACGGCCGGGCGGCGGGCGTGCAGTCGTGACACGATGGTGCCGATCTCCCGCGCGCGGGAGGCAAGGTGCTCGGCAATCGCCTCGCCCTCGCGCGTGCGGTGGTCTACCGCTGCCTCGAGTGCCTCGTCGAGTGTCTCGAGCGCCGCGTGCTGAAGGGCGTCGAGGTCGACCTGCGAGGCAGTCAGCACGCCCGGCCAGGCCAGCACGCGAGCCGGGTCGGGTTGGTAGCTGGCGTCCTGACCCATGTCGGCAGCGATATCACGCATTGCCGTGACCACCTGGCGGGCGAGGTCAGCGTTGTAGGCGACGGCCTTCGGGTCGGTCGTCCTGGCAAGCTCGAAACGCAGCGCACACTCGACCTTGCCGCGCGCGAGCCGCTTGGCAACCCGCTGGCGCACGCGGTTGTCCAGCGCGCGAAGCTCCTCCGGTGCGCGCACGGTCACATCCAGGTAGCGGTGGTTGACCGAGCGCAGCTCGACGCTGACCGTGCCTGCAAGGGTGTCGCGTTGGGCACTGCCGAAGGCGGTCATGCTGAGCAACATGGCGGGGTCCGTGTGCGGATTCGAGCGGGGAGACAGGCTATAATCGCGCCCCTTTCGCCCTCTGTCGAGCCTCACCCCAGGAGTTTCCCTATGCGACCCAGCGGCCGCGCTGTCGATCAGTTGCGCGACGTGTCCTTCGAGCGCCACGTCAACTGCCATGCAGAGGGCTCCGTCCTCGTCAGCTTCGGCCGTACCAAGGTCATTTGCACCGCGTCGATAGAAGAGCGCGTACCGCCTTTCCTGCGTGGTAAAAGCCAAGGCTGGGTCACAGCCGAGTACGGCATGTTGCCGCGCTCGACCCACGAACGCATGCGGCGCGAAGCCAATGCCGGCAAGCAAAGCGGGCGCACCCTCGAAATCCAGCGCCTGATCGGGCGGTCGCTGCGCGCAGCGGTCGATCTCGAAGCGCTCGGTGAACGCACGATTTCACTTGACTGCGACGTCATTCAGGCGGATGGCGGTACACGCACCGCTTCAATCACGGGGGCATGGGTTGCATTGAGTGATGCGGTTTCAGCGCTAATGAAGCGCAAGGGTCTCAAGCGCTCGCCGTTGATCGGCATGGTGTCGGCGGTGTCGGTTGGCATCTACAACGGCAGTTGTGTGCTCGACCTCGACTACGCCGAGGACTCGCAGGCCGAGACCGACATGAACGTGGTCATGAACGAGGCTGGCGGCTACATCGAAGTGCAAGGGACCGCCGAAGGGCACGCCTTCCGCCATGACGAATTGCTGCGCATGCTGGAACTCGCCAAGTCCGGCACCGAGACCTTGCATGCCCTGCAACGCGACACGCTGGTTGAGACGTGAAACTGGTGCTGGCAACCGGCAACGCCGGCAAGGTGCGCGAGTTGGCCGGGCAACTGGCTGCGAGCGGCGTGACCGTGGTTGCACGCACTGAGTTCACACCCGATGAGCCCGCCGAGGACGGCTTGAGCTTCGTTGAGAATGCCCTGATCAAGGCGCGTCATGCCGCTGAGGCGAGTGGCTTGCCAGCGGTCGCCGACGACTCGGGGCTTCGGGTGGCGGCCCTGCAGGGCGCACCCGGCGTGCACTCGGCGCGCTACGCCGGTGACAGCGCAAGTGATGCGGACAATTGGCGGAAGCTGCTCGATGAGCTCCGGGGCGTAGCGCCGCCGCAACGGCGCGCTGCGTTCCACTGCACGCTGGTGTTCCTGCGGAGCGCAACGGACCCGGCGCCGATCATCGCGTCTGCCGAGTGGACGGGTTCGATTCGGCTGAGTCCGGCCGGCGAGGGGGGCTTTGGCTACGACCCGGTGTTTCAGCCCGACGGTCTGGATCGGTGTGCAGCTGAACTCGCCCCCGACGAGAAGCAAGCGGTCAGTCACCGGGCACGGGCGCTCAGCCTTTTTCTGCCGCAGCTTCGACACGTTGTCTCGCTCTGATATCCCGCTGTCGGCCTATGTGCACCTGCCCTGGTGCGTACAGAAGTGCCCGTATTGCGATTTCAACAGCCACGGTCTGCGCGGTGCGTTGCCCGAGGCAGCCTACCTCGAAGCGCTGAAGCGCGATATCGACGCCGAAGCGACTCGCCACGACGGCAGGCGCATCGAGACAGTGTTCTTTGGCGGTGGCACACCGTCGCTCTTCAGCGCCGATGGCATTGGCCGCATTCTCTCGTGGCTGGACGCCGCCTTTGGTTTCGTCGGCTCGCCTGAAATCACGCTTGAGGCCAATCCGGGCACCGCCGAGGCCGCGCGCTTTGCCGGTTTCCGCGCGGCGGGGGTCAACCGACTGTCGATCGGCGTGCAGAGTTTCGACGACCACCGGCTCGCCGCGCTCGGGCGGATTCACTCGGCCGAGGACGCCGAAAACGCCTTTGCCCTGGCGCGACGGGCCGGGTTCGACAACATCAACCTGGACCTGATGTTTGCGCTTCCGGGCCAGTCGGTCGCAGCGGCGCTCGAGGAGCTGCAGCGTGCCACCGCACTCGGCGCCGAGCACCTCAGTTGGTACCAACTCACGCTCGAGCCCAACACGCGCTTTGCCGAGACACCGCCCGCGAACCTGCCTGAGGCGGACGTGCAGGCGACCATGCAGTTCGAGGGCGCGGCCGTGCTCGGTGAGCTTGGCTACGCGCGCTACGAGGTTTCCGCCTACGCCCGGGCCGGTCGGGCCTGCGCGCACAACCTCAACTACTGGCGATTCGGTGACTACCTCGGCATCGGCGCCGGTGCGCACGGCAAGCGTACCCGGTCTGCCGGCGTGGTCGAGCGGCGCTGGAAACACCGACACCCCAAGCGTTACCTCGCCGCCGAGGTGCAATCGGCCGAGGTGTCGGAGGTGGCAGCGGATCAGGTGCCCTTCGAGTTCATGCTCAACGCCCTGCGGCTGGTGGACGGTGTGGACGTGACGTGCTTTGAGGTCGAAACCGGGCGCCGTTTTACCGCAATCGAAGACACCTGGTCGGGCCTTGTTGCGCGCGGCCTGGTCGAGCCCGCTGACAGCGGGCGGCTGCGCTGCACCGAGCTTGGCTACCGCTGGCTGAACGAGGTGGTGCTCGGTTTTCTGCCGGGCTGAGGGGCGGGCAGTTCTACCGTGCCAGTTGCAACCGTCGATTGTGTCTTGAATCTGCCCAATAACACCCATATACTGGTTGATTCGCAAGAAGTTAAGGAGCTGGGGCCATGAAAGCCGAAATTCACCCCGACTACACCAACATCGACGTCACGTGCAGCTGCGGGAACACCTTTCAGACGCGGTCCACGCTCGGCAAGGACCTGGGCGTCGAGGTGTGCTCCAACTGCCACCCCTTCTACACCGGCAAGCAGAAGATCGTCGACTCTGCGGGTCAGGTCGACAAGTTCCGTCGTCGCTTCGGTGCGAAGTGATCCGGCCACGGCCTGCCTCGAGAAAAGGGCGCCACTGGCGCCCTTTTTTTGTGCCTGGATGACGGCCTGACAGGCCGTGGCGGCTCGGTCCCGCGATGCGGGATACAATGTCACGAGGGAATGACGGGAGTCGGGCGATGAGGTTGCGGTTGTGTGGTGCGCTGGTGCTCTTTGTTCTGGCGGCGAGCTGTGCGGTCAACCCGGTCACCGGCGACCGCGACCTGGTGCTGATGTCCGAGCAGCAGGAGATCGCCCTCGGTGCGAGCCAGCACCCGAAGATCCTCCAGCAATACCCGCTCTACGATGACCCGGCGCTGCAGGCCTACGTCAACGACGTCGGCCAGGCCATCGCCCGCATCAGCCACCGATCGACACTGCCGTTCACCTTTTCGGTGGTGGACAGCGCGGACATCAATGCCTTCGCCTTACCGGGCGGCTACATCTACATCACCCGCGGCATCATGGCCTACCTCAATTCGGAGGCGGAACTGGCGGGTGTGCTTGGGCACGAGGTCGGACATGTGACAGCCCGGCACGGTGTTCGCCAGCAGAGCACGCAGGGTGTCACCGGCATTTTGAGTGCGGTGCTCGCGGCGAGCACCGACGGGGCCTACAACGACCTGATTTCGGCGGGCTCGCAGGCGCTGGTGTCGGGCTACGGGCGCAGCCACGAACTCGAAGCGGATCGTCTCGGGGCAGAGTACCTCGCCAACACCGGTCGCAACCCCGAGCGGATGATCGATGTGGTGCGTGTGCTCAAGGATCAGGAGCTCTTCGACCGCGAACTCGCGGCGGCCGAGGGGCGCGAGCCACGCCGCTACCACGGCCTGTTCGCGACCCACCCGGACAACGACACGCGCTTGCAGGAAGTCGTGCGCGCCGCCAACCGATTCGTGGCGGGTGCCACGGACGACGGTCGACAGCGCTACCTCGACATGATCGACGGTATGGTCTTTGGCGAAAGCGAAGCGGAGGGCATCATCCGCGGCAACGCGTTCTACCACCTGCCGCTCGACCTGACCGTGCGTGCACCGGACAACTGGCGCATCCAGAACAGCCCGACCAAAGTCATCTTCGCGCGCGCTGACCAGAGTGCCTACATGGAGCTCACCGTGACCAGCGTGGACACAGGTACGCGTCCGGAAGATGTGCAACAGCGACTGCTTGGCCGTGAGGTGGCCGGCCGTACACGCAGCGCACGCGGCATGCGCGGCGTCGAGTCGAACGTGGACCTGCCGAACACCCCGTGGGGCAAGCCCGGACCGGCGTTGATGACGACCTGGGTCCGCGACACGCAGGCCTTCACCTTCCTGGCCGCTGCGCAGTCCCCCGCGCAGCTTCAAGCTGTGACGCCGGAAATTCGGTCAGTCGCTGACAGCCTCGATCGCCTCGACGACGGCGGTCGAAGGCTCGCAAAAGCGCGTCGGCTGTCGGTCGTGCGGGTTGGCGGTGCCGACAATTTCGAGACGTTGGCGAGCCGGTCCGCGCTCGGTGACTTCGCGGTGCAGCGCCTGCGGTTGATCAATGGACGCTATCCGGATGGCCAGGCGCGTGCGGGGCAAACCATCAAGGTGGTCCGCTGAACCCGCGA
Source organism: Pseudomonadota bacterium (assembly GCA_039196715.1). Taxonomy (NCBI): domain Bacteria; kingdom Pseudomonadati; phylum Pseudomonadota; species Pseudomonadota bacterium. The sequence continues at coordinate 33,893 of JBCCUP010000043.1, read as the reverse complement.
GACGACAGGCTCTACCTGGTCGACGCCTCGATCTACCTCTACAACGGACTGCGGCACCACGGGGAGGCTTACCGTGACCGCGACGGTCGTGCCGCCGGCGCGGTCCGCGGGCTGGTGGACGCGCTGGCACAGATCGCTGCGGGTGGGGCGACTCACGTCATCTGCGCCTTTGATGGGCCGCGTGAGCACTTGCAGCGGCGTGCGAGCTTTCCGGCGTACAAGGCGCAGCGCCCGGCCGTTTTGCCGACCATGGCACAGCAGCGCCTCGATGCCCGAAGCGTCGTGGCGCAGCTCGGGTTTGCTGCGTTGCAGGACGACGCCCACGAGGCTGACGACATCATCGCCACGCTGGCGCGGCGTGCCCGGACGGCGCAGCGTGCGGTGGTCGTTGTCAGCGCCGATCGGGATCTCGTGCAGGTGTTGCGCCCCGGGGACGAGTACTGGCACCTCGCTGCGGGGCAACGCAAGGCCTACTCCACCGTGCACAAGGGCCTGCGCGTCACGCCCGACCGGTTGCCCGAGGTACTCGCGCTCTGCGGCGACGCCGCCGACAACGTGCCGGGGGTATCTGGCATCAACCGGGGGCTTGCGGCGAGGCTGATTCGACGGTGGGGCAGTGTCGAGGCGCTTTTCGAGCACCTCGACCGCGGGCAGTCGCTCGGCGTCCGCGCCGCGCCCGGGCTCGCTGACGTGCTGCTTGCCCACCGTGCGCAGGTGGATGCCGCCCGAGCGCTGGTGCAGTTGGTCGACGTCCCGCTTGATGACGGCGCAGCCACTGCGCCAACCACTACGGCCGCGCGGGTCGTCGACGTTGGCGCGAGGCTCGGCCTCGAGCGCGTGGCGGTGGACGCCCTGGTAGGACGGGCCGATCGGGTGGCGGCATGACGCCCTCAGGTCCCGGGCGTGTGGTGCTGTTCAACAAGCCCTACGGCGTGGTGAGCCAGTTCACCGACGTGGATGGCCACCCGGGTCTGGCGCAGCACCTTCAGCTGCCGGGATTTCGCGTCGCCGGGCGGCTCGATCGCGACAGCGAGGGCCTGCTGGTTCTGACCGACGACGGCCGCTTGCAACAGCGCATTACGCACCCGACATCGAAGCAGTGGAAAACCTACCTCGTGCAGGTGGAAGGTGCTGTCGATGACGCAGTGCTCGCCGCGTTGCGTTGGGGAGTGGTCCTCAAGGACGGACCGACGCGCCCGTGCCGGGTGCGCGGCATCGACGAGCCTGAGTGGCTGTGGCCGCGCGACCCGCCGGTGCGCTTTCGCAAGACCGTGCCGACTGCCTGGATCGAAGTCGGCCTGCAGGAGGGGCGCAACCGGCAGATTCGGCGTATGACGGCCGCCGTCGGCCTGCCGACCCTGCGCCTGGTGCGCGTGTCCATCGGCGACTGGACGCTCGGGGCGTTGGCGCCGGGCGAGGCACACGACGCAAGACGCCCCTGAAGTGCGACAGGCGCCTCACTCTGTATCGCGTGACTGACATTGGCGCCGGAAACTGAGAGTGCGGTCAATGTGTGACGCTGCGCGCGGAGATAGTGTGACGGTGACCCCAATTGGAACCGGCCTGCGTGAACTGGCAGACCCTCTTGCGAACACTGCTGCTGATTGTCGCCTGGCTGCTCTCGAGTACGGTGACGGCCCGCGCTGGCGGGGCGGTCGCCTACTCGCTCGAGTCGCAGCCGCACGCGGACATCTGGCGGCTGCAGATCGTTCGCGGCGAGGTCGAGCTTGCGTTGGTCCTTCGGCCCGGCGACGCGGTGCGCGACGTCACCCGTGCGGGTGGCCGTGACCGCGGTGCCTTGCACCTGGTCGGCGACGTCGAATCGAGTGCGGGCAGTTGGGCCCGCGTCAGTGTGGACCCGAACGGGCGCTGGTTGTCAGGCCTGGTGCGCACCGGGGATGCCTTGTTCTCGGTGCAGACACGCCGCTCGGGTGTGGTCTGGATGGAGCAGGTGGCAACCGGGCAGCCGCGATCTGTGAGCGTGTCACGGGTGTTGCCACTGGCCGCTGTGGTTGACAGCCTGTACGACGAGGCCTCGGACGGGCAGGGCCGTCGGCGCGCCATTGCCCTGATCAATCAGGTGGACGGGCTGTTTCGTGAACAGTTGGGCCTCGCACTCGACCTCCGGGCCGTGCGCGTGATCGAGGATCCCACACGTGACCCGTTGCGCCAGAGCGGCGGCACGCTCGAAGACGTGTTGATGGCCTTTCGGAACTACCGCCAGTCGGACACGACCCTGCCCGATGGCGTGGGGCTCGTGCACTTGTTCAGTGGCGCCTCCCTGTTCGACCGGCGCGTGGGCCTGGCGTACACCTCGGGCGTCTGCGATCCCTACGGGCATGACGTCAGCGTGTCTCGACTGCGCATGGAATTGATCACCGTGGCGCACGAACTCGCGCACATCCTGGGCGCCTCGCACGACAGTTCGTGGGCCTGCGGGGAGTCGAATCTGCTGATGGCAGCCACCGTGCGCTCCGACCTCAGTCTGCAGATGAGTGCCTGCAGTGTGGATGCCATCTCGCCGACGCTCGACCGCGAGTGTTTCGTGCAGCTTGGCGACCCGGCCAACCCGATCGCCGACGCCGCCCAGACCCTCGAGGCGCGGCCCGGCCTGCGCTCACTCGAGGGCGCCGTGCCGACCGAGCCGGTCTCGCCGCTGGTGCTGCTGGCTATCGCCTTCATGGCCGTCGGCCTGATCCGGCGGCGTCACTAGTGGTCGCGGCCAACCGCGTAGTAGGCGAGTCCTGACAGCGCCTCGGTGTAGGCGTTCTGCGGTGCACCGGCGAGTGCCGCGACGGCGGCATCGGCTTCCCGCTTGGCCAGGGCCTGGGTTTCGGCGATGGCATCGGTGCGCGAGATGACTGCCATGACGTCGTCAATGCGGTCGCGCCCGCCCGTTTCGATGGCGTCGCGGATGCAGGTCTGTTCAGCGGCTGTCGCGCGCTCGAGCGCGATCAGCAACGGCATGGTGGGCTTGCCTTCGGCCAGGTCGTCGCCGATCTCCTTGCCGAGGGTGTCGCTGTCCGAGCTGTAGTCGAGTGCGTCGTCAACGAGTTGAAATGCGCGACCCAGGTGTGAGCCGTAGCGTGCGAGCGCGTCTTCGACACCGTCGGGCTGCTCGGCAAGCACCGCGCCGATGCGCGTCGCGGCCGCAAACAACACGGCTGTTTTCGCTTCGATCACCTGCCAGTACCGCGCCTTGGTCGTGTCGGCGTCGTGAATGTTCATCAACTGGAGCACCTCGCCTTCGGCGATGGTGTTGGTGGTGCTGGCCAGGATCTGCATGATCCGCATGCTGTTGATGTCGACCATCATCTCGAAGGCGCGCGAGTACAGGAAGTCGCCCACCAGCACGGCGGCTTCGTTGCCCCAGCGCTCGTTTGCGGTCTCCCGCCCTCGGCGCAGCTTCGATTCGTCGACCACGTCGTCGTGCAGCAACGTGGCGGTGTGGATGAATTCGACGATAGCCGCCGCCGTGTGGGCACTCGGCTCGCGGTAGCCGCAGGCGTGCGCGGCCAGCAGCAGCAGCCGAGGCCGAAGGCGTTTGCCGCCCGCGCCTACGATGTAGGCCGACAGCTGGTTGATCAGTGCGACGTCCGAGGCGAGCCGGGTCGTGATGCAGTGATCGACGTCCGCCATGTCGTCGTCAATGAGGGCGTTGATGGCGTCGATTTTCATCGCGTGTCGTGCAGACAGGGCTGGGGCGCGCCAGTCTACCCTTTGCACTGTGGGCGAGGGAATGGGAGCCGGCGCACGTATTGACGCCCCTGAGACCAAACGCTAAGATGTCGGGCTTGATTCAGTAAAGTGCAGAGACGCGCGACATGTACGCGGTAATCAAAACAGGCGGTAAACAGTACCGCGTAGCCGAAGGTGATCGCCTGAAAGTCGAGACCCTTGCGGCCAGCGAAGGCGATAGCGTCGAACTGGACCAGGTTCTGCTTGTGTCCGGCGACGACGGCGTGAAAGTCGGCGCCCCGCTGGTTGACGGTGCAAAAGTGCAGGCCACTGTGCTGTCGCACGGGCGCGCCAAGAAGATCGAAATCATCAAGTTCCGGCGCCGCAAGCACCACCGCAAGCAGATGGGGCACCGCCAGAACTACACCGAACTGAAAATCGAATCCATAGTCGCCTGAGCCACCCAGGCTCGGCGGTGCTGACGACGGACGCAGACATGGCACACAAGAAAGCAGCAGGCTCCACACGCAACGGCCGCGATTCCGAGAGCAAACGCCTGGGCGTGAAGAAGTACGGCGGCGAAGCCGTGCTCGCCGGCAACATCCTGGTGCGCCAGCGTGGCACCCAGTTCCACCCCGGCATGAACGTGGGTTGCGGCAAGGACTACACCTTGTTCGCCAAGGTGGACGGCAGCGTGAAATTCTCGGTGCGTGGCGCGAAGAAGCGCAAGTTCATCGACGTTGTGCCGGCCGGCGCCTGACCGAGGCGGGCCGCGCAACTCAAACCCGCCGCAAGGCGGGTTTTTTTTTGGCTGTACAGCGACATGAAATTCGTAGACGAGGCAACAATCAAGGTCATCGCGGGCGACGGCGGTGGCGGCTGTGTGAGCTTCCGGCGCGAGAAATACATCCCGCGTGGCGGCCCGGACGGTGGCGACGGTGGCGACGGCGGGTCGGTGTACCTGGAGGCCGACGAGAACCTCAATACGCTCGCTGACTTCCGCCACGTGCGCAGCTACACGGCCGAACGCGGCAGCAGCGGCGCGGGCCGCAACATGACTGGGCGCTCGGGCGACGACCTCGTGGTCCGGGTGCCGGTGGGCACCGTGGCGTTCGATCGGGAAACCGACGAGTGTGTGGCTGACCTGACGCGCGCAGGCGACCGGGCGCTTGTCGCGCAGGGTGGCTTCCACGGGCTCGGCAACACCCGCTACAAGAGCAGCGTCAACCGCGCACCTCGGCAGAGCACGCCGGGCAGTGAAGGCGAGCGGCGGGTGCTGCGCCTGGAGCTCAAACTGCTCGCTGATGTGGGCCTGCTCGGCTACCCGAACGCGGGCAAATCGACTTTTGTGCGTGCGGTGTCAGCCGCAAAGCCGAAGGTGGCCGACTACCCCTTCACCACGCTGATACCGAGCCTCGGCGTGGTGCGTGTCGAACAGCACCGCAGCTTTGTTGTCGCCGACATCCCGGGCCTGATCGAGGGTGCCGCGGACGGGCAGGGCCTGGGTACCCGCTTTCTGCGCCACCTCTCACGCACCGGCTTGCTGCTGCACCTGGTCGACGTGGCGCCGTTCGACGGCAGCGACCCGGCCGACACCGCGCCACGGTTGATCCGCGAACTCGAGCGGTACGACGAGGCGTTGATTGGCAAGCCGCGTTGGCTGGTGTTCAACAAAACCGATCTGCTCCCCGCGGACGATGTCGAGTCCTGTGTGCGGCGCGTCGTCGCGGCGCTCGACTGGGACGGCCCGGTGTACCGTGTTTCGGCGTTGTCGGCCGACGGCACCCGTGCACTCTGCCAGGCCATCATGCGGCAACTCGAGCAGGCTGCGGCCGAGGCGGCCCACGCGGACGCCAGCAGAGGCGGGGCCGATGCTGCGCAGTGAGCTCGCATCCCGTCGGCGCTGGGTCGTCAAGATCGGCAGCTCGCTGTTGACCAACAACGGGCGCGGCCTCGACGGAGACGCGGTGGCCCGCCTTGCAACCGACATCGCGGCGCTGCGTGCGGCGGGTTGTGACGTGGTGCTGGTGTCTTCGGGGTCGATTGCCGAGGGCGTCGCTCGGCTCGGGCTGTCTGCGCGGCCGCGTGCGCTGCACCAATTGCAAGCGGCCGCGGCGGTCGGGCAGATGGGTCTGGTTCAAGCCTACGAGAGCCGGTTTCTCGCCCACGGCATCCGCACGGCCCAGGTGCTGCTGACGCACGAGGACCTCGCCAACCGGCGCCGCTACCTGAACGCACGCGGCACCTTGCAGGAGTTGCTCTCGCTCGGGGTGCTGCAAATCGTGAACGAGAACGACACGGTTACGACCGATGAGATCCGCTTCGGTGACAACGACACGCTGGGTGCTCTGGTCGCCAACCTCATCCAGGCCGACGTGCTCGCCTTGCTGACCGACCAGGCCGGGCTCTACGACAGCGACCCACGCAGCAACCCGAACGCGACCCTGTTGCTCGCGGGACGCGCCGGCGACCCGGCGCTGCGGGCCCTCGCCGGGCCGAGCGGTACCGCCGTGGGCAGCGGCGGGATGGTCACCAAGGTGCTGGCCGCCGAAAAGGCCGCGCGCTCCGGCACGGCCACCCTGATTGTCGGTGGCGCAGAGCCCGACGTGCTGCAGCGGTGCCGTGCGGGCGCACAGGTTGGCACCCTGTTGAGCCCGCCGGACGAGCCGCTGGTCGCGCGCAAGCGCTGGCTGGCCAGCCAGCTCAACCTGCGCGGCCAGGTGCGCATCGACGCGGGCGCCGTGCGCGTGCTCCAGCAGGCGGGATCGAGCCTGTTGCCGGTCGGTGTGCAGGCGGTGTCGGGCGAGTTCCAGCGCGGTGACCTGGTACAGATCGTCGGGCCGGACGGCGGGGAAGTGGGGCGGGGCCTGTGCAACTACGCCAGTGGCGAGGCCGCACAGATCACTGGCGTGGCGTCATCTCGAATCGAGCAGGTGCTCGGATTCGTGCGCGAGCCGGAGCTCGTCCACCGAGACAACCTCGTGCTTGCGCTCAGTGTCGAGCGTGTCTAGGGCGCAAAAAAAAGCCGGCCCGTGGCCGGCTTTTTCCGCGCGGGTCGCGCTGTCAGGTGGCGAGTGCCTTGACGCGCGCGTTCAGTCGCGACTTGTAACGGGCTGCGGTGTTCTTGTGCAGTAGGCCCTTGCCGACCATGCTGTCCACCTGCGGGACCATGGCCTGGTATGCCGAGCGCGCGGCGTCGGCGTCGCCGCCGTTGAGCGCCTTGATGACGCCCTTCACGCTGGTGCGCATGCGCGAACGCAACGACGCATTGCGCTGGCGGTGGGTTTCGGCTTGGCGGGCGCGCTTGCGGGCTTGTGCGGTGTTGGCCACTGGTATCGTCTCCGGACGAGTTCTGTATTCGCAGCTAAGCTCCCTAGTATTTGCGATTTTTGGCGGCATGTCAACGCATAGAGACGCCCGTGGGGGGGAACAGTGAGCGAACGCGCTGCGAGCGGCCTGCTGCGTTCGGGCGTGGTCGTCAGTGGCATGACCTTCCTGTCGCGCGTCGCCGGCCTGGTGCGCGACCTCGTGATCGCCGTGAGCTTCGGCGCCGGACCCCTGACCGACGCCTTCTTTGTCGCCTTTCGTATCCCCAACCTGCTGCGTCGGCTGTTCGGCGAGGGTGCGGTGTCGCACGCGGTCGTTCCCGTACTGAGCGAAACCGATGCCCGTGGCGACGAAGCAGCCACACGCGATCTGATTGCTCACGTGATCGGCACCCTCGGCGGGGTGTTGATCGCGGTGTCGGCGCTCGGCGCAGTGCTCGCACCCGTGCTGGTGTGGGTCTTCGCGCCCGGTTTCGTCGGCGACGGCGAGCGCTACGACCCCGCGGTCGCCATGCTCCGGATCTGCTTTCCCTACGTGTTCTTCATCTCGCTTGTGGCGGCAGCTGGCGCGGTGTTGCAAAGCCGCGGCCGGTTCGCGGTGCCGGCGGCGACGCCGATTCTGCTGAACCTCTGCATGATTGGCTCGGCGATCTGGCTCGCGCCGATGCTCGAGCAACCGGTCCATGCGCTTGCGATCGGTGTGCTGCTGGCGGGCGTGGTGCAGCTCGGTTTCCAATTGCCGGCGCTTGCGCGGCTCGGCTTGCTGGTGCGCCCGTCCTGGGGCTGGCGACACCCGGGCACGCGCAAGGTCATGGCCCTGTTGATGCCCTTTGTGTTGAGTTCCGGGGTATACCAGTTCAACGCGCTGGTGAGCTCGGTGGTGGCGTCAATGATGGTGGCGGGCAGCGTCAGTTGGCTCTATTACGCCGATCGCTTGCTCGAGTTCCCGCACGCCCTGATCGGGGTGGCGCTCGGCACGGTGATCCTGCCGCAGCTCGCCCGCGTCCACCAACGGTCCGACACTGACACCTTCGAGCGCACGGTGCAGTGGGCGCTGTTCGTGGGGCTGCTGCTGGGTCTGCCGGCGGCGCTCGGCCTCGCCGGCCTCGCCGACGCCGTGATTGCGACCCTGTTCCAGTACGGGGCCTTTGATGACACCGACCGTGACATGGCGGCACTGGCTCTGCGGGTGCTGGCCCTGGCGTTGCCTGCGCTGATCGTGATCAAGGTGCTCACGCCGGCTTTCTCGTCGCGGCAGGACACGCGTACGCCGGTGCGCATTGCCGTCGGCTGCATGGCGCTCAACATGATCGGCTGTGTGCTGTTCGGCCTCGGCCTGCTGCGCGCGGGCCACGCCGCACCCCACATCGGGCTCTCGGCCGCAACGGCGCTGAGCACGCTGCTGCAAGCGGGTCTGCTTGCCTTTTGCCTGCGCGACACAGTGAGCTGGCGACCGAGTCGGGCTGGCGCGCGGGCTGCGGCGCAGCTCGCCGTGGCCTGCGCGGTCATGGTGCTCGTGATGTGGGCGCTGTCGCCGGAGCCGGCGTGGTGGGGCGAGGTGGCGATGCGTCAGCGCGTGCTGACGCTCGGCGGTATAATTGCCGCCTCTACCGCAGCCTATGTGACAGCCTTGGCATGTATGGGCTTGCGACCGTCCGCGCTTCGGACGGTTGGCGGTCCCTGAGAACATCGAGCTGCTGCACCGTGGAACTGATCCGCCACCTCCACAACCTCCGCCCGGCACACCGGGGCTGCGTTGCCACGATCGGCAACTTCGACGGCGTTCACACCGGGCACCAACAGGTGCTGGCCGGGCTGCGGGCGCGGGCAGATGCGCTTGCACTGCCGACGGTTGCGATGACCTTCGAGCCGCTACCGCGCGAACACTTCGGTGGCGACGCTTGCCCGGCACGGCTCACGACCTTGCGCGAGAAGCTGCCCCTGCTCGCAGCGGCGGGCGTTGACCGGGTGCTCGTGTGCCGCTTCGACGGCCGCTTTTCGAGTCAGCCGCCGGAGGCCTTCGTCAGCCGCTGGCTGGTGAATGGGCTCGGGGTCAGACACCTTGTTGTCGGTGACGATTTTCGCTTTGGCGCGCGCGCGGCGGGCGATTTCAACATGCTTGTCGAGGCGGGCGCGGAGCACGGCTTCGAGGTGCAGTCGACCCGGACCTGGTTGAGTGGCGATGCACGCGTGTCCAGCACGCGGGTGCGCGACGCACTGGCCGCGGGCGACCTCGCGCTGGCTGAAAAGCTGTTGGGACGCCCCTACACGCTCAGCGGGCGGGTGATACGCGGCGACGCCCTCGGCCGCACGCTCGGCTTCCCGACCGCCAACCTCAAACCGGGTCGGCGGGTGCTGCCGGTGTCCGGGGTCTTTGTCGTCGGCGTTTCTGAGGTGGGGGAGCCCGACCGCTTCGGTGTCTGCAACGTCGGCAGCCGCCCGACGGTCAACGGCATACAACCACGGGTCGAGGTTCACGTGTTCGACACCGAGCGAGACTATTACGGTCACCACCTTCGGCTGACCCTGCGGCACCGCTTGCGGCCAGAGCAGCGCTTCGCCTCGCTCGACGCGCTGAAGGCGGCGATCGCCGACGATGCCCGCGCGGCGCGCGACTGGGTGGCGCGCTCCGCCTGAACCGTACTGGCGTGAGCGGCCCCGGCAAGACACCCGGTCGGGGTGTGCTTTAGGCTAAACTGAGGGGTTAGCCGTTATGACCGTATCGGGCACATGTTGTGCCCTGAACGCTTGCAGAAACACGCCGGTGGGTGTGCTGGCAACACCGGAACGTGCACCGGGCGCCGCAGTGTCTTCGAGACCTGTCCGGCCGCGGGCCGATCCGCTTGGCCACCACATTTCGCGACGTGATTCTCAACACTCAGCCTGAACGCCGACTCGGCGTGGATACCTGCCGTGAGCAAAGACGACAACCCGTACAAAGACACTCTGAACCTGCCGCACACGGATTTCCCGATGCGCGGCAACCTGCCCAAACGCGAGCCGGACCGGCTCGCCGCCTGGCAGGCGATGGACTTGCACGCGGCGATTCGCAATCACAGTGCCGGGCGGCCGAAGTTCATCCTGCACGACGGCCCGCCATACGCAAACGGCGTGATCCACATGGGGCACGCGGTCAACAAGGTGCTCAAGGACATCATTGTCAAGAGCCGGCAGGTCGACGGGTACGACTCACCCTACATCCCAGGATGGGACTGCCACGGTCTGCCGATCGAGAACAAGGTCGAGCAGGAAATCGGTAAACCGGGCAAAGACGTCGACGTTGGTGCGTTCCGAGCGCGTTGCCGCGAGTACGCGCTTGGCCAGATCGACGCGCAGCGCACCGAGTTCAAACGCCTTGGCATCCTCGGCGATTGGGATGACCCCTACCTGACGATGAGTTTCCAGAACGAGGCGGACGCGGTGCGTGCGCTCGGTCGGATCATCGAGCGTGGCCACGTCTACAAAGGCGTGAAACCGGTGTACTGGAGCTGGGGCGCGCACTCGGCGCTCGCCGAGGCCGAGGTCGAGTACCAGGACAAGGTCTCGACCGCAATCGACGTGCGCTTCGCCGCCGTCGACGCCGGGGCCATGCGCGCCGCGTTCGGGGTCGACGGCGCGGCACCGCTCTCGGTGCTCATCTGGACCACGACCCCCTGGACCTTGCCCGGCAACCTCGGTGTGTCTCTGCACCCGGAGCTCGACTATGCGCTGGTCTCGGCCGACCTCGGCCTCGGGCTGGAGCAGGTCGTGTTGGCGGCCGACATGGTCGAGGCTGCCATGCAGCGCTACGGCGTCGCCGAGTGGCAGGTCGATGCGACCGCGCCGGGCGGCGCCTTCGACAAGATGCAACTCCAGCACCCGTTCTACGCGCGCCAGTCGCTGATCATGCTCGGTGAGCACGTCACACTGGAGGCGGGCACCGGTGCGGTGCACACGGCACCCGACCACGGAGTTGACGACTTCAACGTGGCGCGCGAGTACGGCCTCGAACTGCTCGAGCCAGTCGACGACAACGGCTTCTTCAAGTCGCGCGTCGAGCTGTTCGGCGGCGAGCATGTGATGAAGGTCGATGCGCACATGCTCGAGGTGCTGCGCGAGCACAAGGCGCTGGTCAAGGCCGAAGACTACCCGCACAGCTACCCGCATTGCTGGCGCACCAAGACCCCGATCATCTACCGTGCGACGCCTCAGTGGTTTATCAGCATGGACCAACAGGGGCTGCGCGACACGGCACTCGCCGAAATCGCCAAGGTCAACTGGGTGCCAGGCTGGGGCCGGGCTCGCATCGAGGGCATGATCGCCAACCGGCCCGACTGGTGCATCTCGCGGCAACGGTATTGGGGCATCCCGATCCCCTTGTTCGTGCACAAGGAGACTGGCTCGCTGCACCCCGAGACGCAGACCATCATCGAAACGGTCGCGGGCCACATCGAGCAGGGTGGGATACAAGCCTGGTTTGATCTCGCGAGCGAGGAGCTGATTGACGACGCGGCGGAATACAGCCGTGTAACCGATGTGATGGACGTGTGGTTCGACTCCGGCACGACCTTCTTTCACGTTCTTCAGCGCCGCGACAGCCAGACCTACCCGGCGGACATGTACCTCGAGGGCTCCGACCAGCACCGCGGCTGGTTTCACTCGAGTTTGCTGGCCTCCTGCGCGATCAACGGCCACGCGCCGTACCGGCAGGTGTTGACCCACGGCTTCACGGTGGATGAGAAGGGCCACAAGATGTCGAAGTCGCTCGGCAACAGCATCGAGCCGCAGGAAATCATGAAGGAACTCGGTGCCGACATCGTGCGCCTGTGGGTCGCCTCGACCGACTACAGTGGCGAGATCAGCCTGTCGCGCGAAATCCTCAAGCGCAACGCCGACGCCTACCGCCGCATCCGCAACACGGCGCGCTTCCTGTTGTCGAACCTCAACGGTTTCGACCCGGCACAACACAGCGTCGCACCCGAGGCGATGCTCGCGCTCGACCGTTGGGTGCTCGACCGCGCGGCCGAAGTGCAACAGGCAATTCAGGACGACTACACCGCCTACCAGTTTCACCAGGTTGTGCAGAAGATCCACCACTTCTGCGCGGTCGACCTCGGCGGGGTCTACCTCGACATCATCAAGGACCGCCAGTACACCACGGCGGAAAACAGCCGTGCGCGGCGCTCGGCCCAGACCGCGCTGTTCCGCGTGGCCGAGACCCTGGTGCGCTGGATCGCCCCGATCCTCTCCTTCACCGCCGACGAGATCTGGGAGCACCTGCCAGGCGAGCGAAGTGCGTCGGTGCACCTGGAGACCTGGTACACCGATCTGCCGCCGCTGGACGACAACAGTGCGCTGTCGCGTGGTGACTGGCAGCGGGTGCTGGATGTGCGCATGGCGGTCAACCGGGCGCTCGAGGATGCACGCAACGCCAAACAGGTGGGTGGTTCACTTGATGCCGAGGTCACGCTGTACGCCGACGCCGACACCGGTGCGACTCTGGGGCGGCTTGGCGACGAGCTGCGCTTTGTCACGCTGACGTCGAGTGCGGTCGTTTCACCGCTCGAGTCGGCGCCCGACGACGCCGTCGAGACCGAATTTGCCGGCGGCGCGCTTCGCGTGGGGGTGGCGGCATCCGAGCACACCAAGTGCGTGCGTTGCTGGCACCGGCGCGCGGACGTCGGCATTGACCCGGCGCACCCGGCCCTCTGCGGTCGCTGTGTCGAGAATGTGCTGGGCGAGGGTGAGGTGCGGGAATTTTGCTGATGCGGCCCGCTCTCTTGTACGCGGTCAGTGCCGTGATCGTGGTGCTCGACCAGATCAGCAAGGTCGTCGCCGAGGCCAACCTCGCCTATGGCCAACCGGTGCCGGTGGCGAGCTGGTTCAACTGGAACCTCGCCTACAACACCGGGGCGGCCTGGAGCTTCCTGAGCGACGCCGGCGGTTGGCAGCGCTGGTTCTTCGTCGTGGTCAGCGTGGTTGTCAGTGTCGTGCTGGTGGTCTGGATCTGGCGGGCCTGGCGGCGCGAGCCGGTGTTGTCGATCAGTTTGAGCCTGATATTGGCTGGTGCCATCGGCAACCTGATCGACAGGGTGCGCCTGGGCTACGTGATCGATTTCGTGCAGTGGTACTACGGCAGCTTCGTCTGGCCCACCTTCAACGTCGCCGACATGGCGATCACGGGCGGTGCGGCCTTGATGATCTGGGTGTCGTTGCGCGGCGAGCCGGGTGCCCGTGCCGCCGAAGACAAGGGGTAGGTGAGGGAAGTCCTGTCAGCGAATCCACGCGGTGTCTGTGCCGGTGCCGATCGTGCGATCGAGGTCGTCGAGCGCGCGCTGCAGTTGCACGGTCCGTCACTTCACGTGCGCCACGAAGTCGTGCACAAGTGATTCGTCGTCAACGGGCTGCGCGAAAAAGGCGCCGTCTTCGTCGAGGAACGTGACGACGTTCCCGATGACTAGACTGTCATCCTGAGCGCCCACGGTGTCTCGCGGGCGGTCGGCAGTGTTGCTCGTGGTCGGTGCGACCAGCAGCTCGAACTCCAACCGGTCGCGCGAGCGCGGCGAGCGCAGCGGCATCCCGGCCTACCCGATTGCCAACGCCGAGGCTATCGACTCGGCCTGGGTGCAAGGCGCCGCGCACGTCGGTGTGACAGTGGGTGCGTCTGCACCGGAGGTGCTGGTGCAGCACGTGGTGGAGCGCCTACGCGCACTCGGCGCGACTGCCGTCGAGGAATCGACTGGAATCCAAGAGAACGTTCCTGTTGCCATCGGCGCCCGCTGCGCCCGCTGCGCCGGATGGACGCTGATGCTCTGTTGATCGGATTCTGGTTTACATCGCTCAAGTGATTGATATAAAGCACTAAAATCGGGTGGGACACGGCTGGTGATGCGGTGTCGGCCAGTGCCCTGTGTCGGGCGCGGTCCGGCGGGGAATCGGCAGGTCAACTGGCGGGTTTGTTGCTTTGAATTCGGGCTGAGAGCACGCGCGTCGACGCGTGCCGGTACGGTGCACAGGAGCCTGCGATGACCCAACCGACTTCCGATCAGGATTTGCTGGTCTCGACCCTCAAGCGATTTGATCCGCTGCAGAACCTGAGCGACGCGCACCTGGCGCAACTCTCCCGGGGCGCTACCGCGTTTACGATGAGCAAGCGGCAGCAGCTGCTCGGTGCCGACGAACACCGCTGGATGGTGTTTCTCGTGAGCGGGTCGGTGCAAACCAAGACGCACAACGGCGTTGAGGAAACCGTGCGGGCGAAGCACGAGAACCAGCCGCCGCTGTTCGACCGCAACCCGCGCCCGGCAGAGTTGATCGCGCTCGAGGAGACCCAGCTCGTGCGCGTGGACCGCAAGCAGTTCTCGGTCCTGATGAACCAGCAGATCGCGTCGTCGACGTTGGTGCAGGAGCTCGACATTGCCGACAACGTTCGACCGCTCTTCGACAAGATCATCTCCGCCTACACCTCCCGTGACCTCAAGGTGCCGGTGGACCCGAGCGCAGTGGCGCGCCTCGAAAAAGTGTTGCAGCTCGGCGAGCCGGACCGGGAGCTGCTGGTCGAGATGCTGCGCAAGGACCCGTTTCTCGCGTTGCACATGACCAGCTTCGCAGTGATGAACAGCGAATCCTTTGCGCGCAGCGGCTTGACCAAGCTCGAACAGTTGGCGATGGGCTTCGATGCCGACGAGTTGATCCTGTACCTCAAGACGGTGCTTGAGAATTGTCCCTGGCCGGACGGGGGCTCAGTCCTGCACGCGCGTCTGCGCCGTGCGAGCGACTACCTGTGCAGCGTCGGCCACTTCTGTCGGCTGATCGCCGAGCGCATCGAGGACGTCGACCCCCTGGCGGCCGAAATGGCCGGCATGTTCAGCGGCTGCGGTGTGGCGACTCTGTTGCTCACCGACCCCGAGCTCGCCGAGCGCCTCGAAGCCGAGAAACAGTTGGACGACGCCGTCTTCCTGCTCAAGGGTCTGGTGACCGAGTTGGTGATGATCCGCATGGGCATCGACAAGCGCCTGATCAAGGCGGTGGAGCTCGCCACCTCGGGCAAGCCGACCCTGTCCCAGGCGATCCAGCTCGGCGACATCTGCCGGGTCGCCACCGAGTACCTGCCGATCGACGTGAACGGCAACCGCGTGCAGCTGGTCGACGACTCGGTGCTGATCACGCGACTGGGTCGCAAGGGCCTCGGCCTGCGGGACCTCGATGTGCTGCTCGAGCAGTGCTACTCGGCCAACGATGGCAACCGACGGATCGCCTGAGTCCGTATGGGGGCTGCCCACTGTGGGCAGTCTCGGCTGTTCGCCCGGACCGAAAGCCAACCCTGTCCGAACCTGACAGCCTGACAGTGACGCGGTACCCTACGCGCCTCGCAGGTACCCGCACGCCGCCGTGACCGAAGACGCCCCCAACCCACCTGACGTGCCACGCCGCGCCGTGCGCAGTTTCGTGCTGCGGAGCGGTCGATTGACCGGTTCGCAGTCGCGCGCGCTCAACGACTTGTACCCGGCGTTCGGGGTGCCTGTCGACAACACCCCGATCGACCCGGTCACCCTGTTCGGGCGCGACGCGCCGCTCTGGGTCGAGATTGGCTTCGGCAACGGTGAAAGCCTGGTGTCGCTGGCAGCGGCGCACCCCGACATCAACGTGTTGGGTATCGAGGTGCACCGTCCCGGCGTGGGCCACTGTCTACACCGCATGCAGGAGACCGGCATCGCCAACTTGCGCGTGCTCGAGCAGGACGCGGTGATTGCGCTCGGCGAACGCTTGCCCGTTGCGTCGGTCGCGCGCCTGCTGGTGTTGTTCCCCGACCCCTGGCACAAGAAGCGGCACCACAAGCGCCGTCTGATCAACGCCGAATTTGCCGAAATCGCCGCACGTGCCATCGTGCCGGGTGGGGTCTGGCACTTGGCGACCGATTGGGAGCCCTACGCCGAATGGATGCACGAGGCGATCGGCACCTGCGCCCAGTTCCGCAACCGCGTCGGTGAGGGCTTGGCTTCCGAGCCGCCGGCCTACCGCATGCAAACGCGCTTCGAAGCGCGCGGGCTCCTGCTCGGGCACCGCGTACAGGACCTCGAATTCGAGCGTTTGGCGCCATGATGCGCACACGCCTGAGCCAGTTGCGCGCGACCAGTATCAAACCTGAACCAGTGTCGATGGCCTCGCAGCGGTGCGCGACCGTGCGGCGTGTAGAGTGTGGACTGGGTCTCGCTGGGTCCGGTGTGGCGTTCGTAGACTGCGCCCAAGTCGAATGTGAGTCCGCGCCTCATGCAGGGCCTTGTTTCTGTCAATCCCGTGCTTCGTTCCCGTGCCCTGGGCGGCTTTGCCGTTGGTCACGCGGCTGGGCGACACATTGATGCCATGTTGCCCGAATGCCTGGCGCAACTCGAGGACGCGCCGGTTGGCGCGACGCTGGGGGTGGTGTACCTCTCCACTGATCTGATCGACCAGTTCGAGCCGCTGATCGAAAAACTCTACCGTGCGTTCCCGCGCGTCAACTGGGTCGGCGCCACGGTCGACGGGTTGATGGCCGACTGCGTCGAATACCGCAACGGTGGCAGCCTTGCGATCATGGTCGGTGATGTGGCGGTCGACCAGTTCCGCATTCTCGCCGGTGCGCGTCGAAGTCTGGCCGGGCGCCTGGCAAGCCTGCACGGTTGGCGACAGCGCAACGGACTCAGCGGTGCGCTGATTCACGGCGATGCGAGCAACCCCGGTGGGCTCGACATGGTCGATGAACTCAGTCGGTACATCGGCGACGCGCCGCTGGTCGGTGGCCTGATCGGCCGGCGGCGACCGGGACTGCAGCTTGCGGTGAACGTGATCAGCGGTGGCGTGTCCGGGGTGGTCTTCGGCCGTGACGTCGATGTCTTCAGTGGCCGCGCACTCGGCTGCTCCCCGTTGGGCAGCACCCACGCCGTCACCCGCATGGCTGGTGGTGACATCCGCGAGTTGAACGGCCGGCCGGCGCTTGACGTGTTGTTCGACGAGGCTGGCGAACTCCTGAGTCGCGATCTCGACCGGTTGACCAGCTTCATCTGTCCCGCACTCGCGACTGAAACCGGCGGTGAGGACTTTGCGCCCGCCGACTTTCTCTCGATCGACCCGGTCACCCGTTCGTTTCGCGTGGACGAACGGATTGCACTCAGTGGGCGGCTGCGCTTCTACCGCCGCGACGGCGATGCGGCATGGCGACACTTCGACACGCTGCTGTGCCAGGCGGTCGAACGCACGCGGGGACGCACCATCCGCGCCGGCGTGTACATCGGCGGGCGTGTGTCGAACAGCGCGCCAGGCACCGAGCTCGCCTCGATCCGAGCCGCGTTGGGGCAGTTCCCGCTGATCGGTTACCGGGCTGACTGCGACATCCACGCCGGGCGGCGTTACAGCCACACCAGCGTGTTGACCTTGCTGATCGACTGACACCGCGGCGACACCCACGCAGTGGGACTGCCGCACGGACTGGCGTCCGACCGCGCCAGTCAATAGGCTAGGGCGGATCGACGCACGGCAAGACACGGCGCAGGAGGCAGCCCGGTGCAGCTTCGTCAACTCGGCACGGCGGGCCCCACGGTCAGTGCACTGACCCTTGGCACGATGAATTTCGGCGAGCAGGTTGACGCTGCGCTCGCGCAGGACCTGCTCGATGCCGCCCTCGCGTTGGGTGTGACCGCGTTCGACACGGCCGAGAGCTACGCCTCGCCGATGCGCGCGGAAACGCAGGGCGCGAGCGAATCGATCCTCGGCGTCTGGTTGGCGCGCCAGGCCCGCGACCGTGTGTGCATCGCGTCGAAGGTCAGCGGCCCGGCTGCGAAGCTGCGCTACCTGCGCGGTGGGCCGCAGCTCACACGCACGCACATTCGAGACGCGGTGTCGGCCAGCCTCGATCGGCTCTGCACCGACTACCTCGATCTCTACCAGGTGCACTGGCCCGCGCGCAGCACCAACTACTTCGGTCGGCTTGGCTACGCACCGCGCGACGACCACGGTGCCACACCCATCCTCGAAACGCTGGAGGCGCTGACGGTGCTGGTGGAAGAGGGCCGCGTCCGGCACATTGGCCTGTCGAACGAAACGCCCTGGGGCGTCATGCACTACCTCATGTTGGCCGAACGGCATGGCTTGCAGCGCGTGGTCAGCGTGCAGAACCCCTACAACCTGCTCAACCGCACCGCGGAGATCGGTCTCGGCGAGGTGCTGCACCGCGAGGGGCTTGGCTTGATGGCGTACGCACCGCTTGCCGACGGTGTGCTGAGTGGAAAATACCAGGGCGGCACTCGCCCTGATGCCACCCGGTTGGCACGGTGGCCGGACTACTACGACCGCTACACCACGGAGCGCGCCACGGCTTCGGTGGGACGGTATTGCGCCATTGCCGAGGCGCACGGTGTCACACCCGCCGCAATGGCCCTCGGCTGGACCGTGGCGCAACCCGGGGTGTCGACCGTGGTCATGGGGGTGAGCACCGAGGCGCAATTGCGCGAGAACACCGCGGCGGCGGCCCTGGCGCCAGCGCGGCCACTGCGCCGCGCCATCGGCGAAACGCACGCACGGCAGCCGAACCCATGCCCCTGATCGACTCGCACGTGCACCTCGACTTTCCGGCCTTCGACCCGGACCGTGCTGCGGTCGTCGCGCGCGCGCGCGCGGCCGGTGTCGAGCGCTTCGTATTGCCGTCCGTCACCGAACAGCGTTGGTCGGCCGTGGCGGCGGTGGCCGCTGCCGATCGGCTGTGCCACGCTGCCTACGGGCTGCACCCGTGCTACCTCGACGCGCATGGCGCCGGTGCGGCTGCACGCCTGGAGCACTGGCTCGATGACCACGACGCGGTCGCGGTGGGCGAGTGCGGTCTCGATTTTCACGTCAACGCGCGGGACACCGAGGCGGTTCAGCTCAGCCTGTTCGATGCGCAGATCGCCGTCGCCGCGGCGCGTCGATTGCCGGTGATCGTGCACGCGCGCAAGGCCGTCGACCTCGCCACGCAGCGCGTTCGCCGATCGCCCGGACTCACCGGGGTGTTTCACAGTTTCTCCGGCAGTTGGCAGCAAGCCTGTGCCCTGATCGACCGCGGCTTCCACCTCGGCATCGGCGGGGCGGTGACACACGACCGGGCGACGCGGTTGCGTGAGCTGGTGCGCCGGTTGCCGGACGACGTGTGGGTGCTCGAAACCGACGCGCCCGACCAGCCGGGTGCCCGGCACCGCGGCGAGCGCAACGAGCCGGCGTACCTGCCGGAGGTGGTCGACTGCGTGGCAGCCCTGCGCGCGCAGCCGGTGGAACACATCGTTACGCAGGCCGAGCGCAACACCGCAGCGCTGTTCGGTTTGGCGCGGGAGTGAGTGGCGTCTGCCTCAGTTCGGGTTCAGTTCGCGGTCGAGTCGGGCGAAGGCCTCGGACCACGGGCGGAATGCGTCCTGCGCGTGCAAGTGTTCGAGTCCGGCCAGGGTGAAGGTGCCGTCGGTGGCAATGCCCTCGAGGATGGCGTCGAACGGCGTATCGGGGTGTGCCAGGGCGTAGGTCGTGGTGCCGCGCAGGTGGCGCACGACCATGTCGCGGGCCACGTCCTCGGGCCAACCGTGTTCGCTGAACCAGTCGGTCATGTGCGCGAGCAGCGCGTAACACCACGCGTGCGCGCAGGCGATCAGCACCGATCGCTCGAATGCGGTTTCGTCGTCGAACACGACCACCCGTCCTGCGGCGGCAAAGAGCTGCTCGACTGCGTTGGAGGGCGGGAACAGCGGGAACACCGCATCGCCGGCTTCGACGAAACTCGATGGCATGATCCGCACGGTGTGCGCTGGCAGCCCCTTGTCGTGCAGGGTGGCGAGCGGCACCCCTGCGAGCGACGACAACACGGTCTGCTCGGGCCGGAACCGGAGGTCGGCGAGGGCGGCGTCGAGCTGGTGGGGTCTGACCGCGAGCAGGACGGTGTCGGCCGCCGCGACGACAGCGGCGTTGTCCTCGGCAACGCGGCAGCCCTGGTCACGGGCGAGCGCCGCGGCGTAGTCGGCGTTGCGCGGCGAGAGCACGATCGGGTCGGTGTTGCCGCCAGCACGCAGGGCCTTGATCGTGTAGGACGCGAAATGGCCGGTGCCGATGACACCGAAGGTGTGCTGTGCCATGGTTGCCGTCGCTGAGGGCTCAGTCGGCAGGGTACACGGTGCCGTCAAAGAGTTTTCGGGCCGTGCGCAGCACGGCGGCTTTGCTCACCGTGAGTTCGCCGCCGTCGATCGACGTCGCCATGACGACCGATACCTCGCCGATCGGGTGCTCGACTGACACCCGGCCGGTGGCGTCGGGTTTGCCCGCGATGCCGTCGCACACGCTGCCCTCGAGCACGCAGGCGGTGGCCACGCTGACCGCACCGAGCACCCCGATCGAGGCGTGGCAGCGGTGGGGTATGAAGGTCCGCGACGTGACAGTGCCACCGTGCTGCGGCGCCGACACCAGCGTCATCTTCGGTACGCTCTTGTCACTGACATCGCCGAGGTTCATCAACGGGCCCGCGGCGAGACGTACCCGTTCGAGCCCAGCCTTGAGCGTGTCGTTGGCATCGAGCGCGTCACGGGTCTCCGTGCCGCTGATACCGAAGTCGCTCGCCCGCAACACGACGACGGGCATGCCGTTGTCGATCAGCGTGACCACGGCGCCGGCCACGGTGTCGCGCGCGTTACCGGTGGGCAGCAGCGCGCTGCAGTTGCTGCCGGCTGCCTCCGGGAAATTCTGCAACACCGGCGCCGCCGACCCGGGCACGCCGTCGATCTGCGCGTCGCCCGACCAGGTCACGCGGGCGCCGGGGGTACGGATCTCCACCTCGGCGACCTGCGCGCTGTTCCGCATGTGCACGCGCGCGACGGTGGTGCCGTCGCGGGCGGCGAGCAGTCCCCGTTCGACCGCAAACTGCACCACGCCTGCGAGGATGTTGCCGCAGTTTTGTGCGTCGGTGACCACCGGTTTGTCGACGAACACCTGCAGGAACAGAAAATCGATGTCGGCGTCGGTGCGACTCGGTGGCGAGACGATCGCGACCTTGGAGGTCAGCGGGTCTGCGCCGCCGATGCCGTTGATCTGCCGGGGGTCGGGGCTGCCGAGGATGGCGAGCAACACCCGGTCGCGTTCCGGCTCGTCGGCAGGCAGGTCGCTTGCGAGAAAGTAGGCGCCCTTGCTCGTGCCGCCGCGTATCCAGCTGCAGGGGATGCCGACGCTCATGGCAGCGCGAGGCGAGAGAACACGCGCCGGCTGTTGCCTTCGAAGATCATCGCCTTGTCGTCGGCGTCGAGCTCACTTGCGTCGATGTACCGTTTGGTGTCGTCGTAATGGTGGCCGGACTCCGGGTCGACACCGCGCACCGCGCCGATCATCTCCGAGGCGAACAGGATGTTCTTGGCCGGGATGACCTTCAGCAGCAGGTCGATTCCGCTCTGGTGGTAAACGCAGGTATCGAAATAGACGTTGTTCAACACCAGTTCGTCGAGTGTCGGCAGCCCACGGTCCTGCGCCAGCCCTCGGAAGCGGCCCCAGTGGTAGGGCACGGCGCCGCCGCCGTGCGGAATGATGACCTTGAGCGACGGGAAGTCGCTGAACACATCGGACATCATCAATTGCTGGAAGGCCGTGGTGTCGGCGCCCAGGTAGTGACTGCCGGTGGTGTGAAAGGCCGGATTGCAGGCGGCGCTGACGTGGATCATCGCCGGGATATCGTACTCGACCATCTTTTCGTAGATCGGGTAGAAAGCCCGGTCGGCGAGTGAGACACCGTTCCACCAGCCGCCCGAGGGGTCGGGGTTGAGGTTGATGCCGATGAAACCCATGCCGCCGACGACCCGGTCGATCTCGGCCACCGAGTCGGCCGGTGGCACACCCGGTGACTGCGGCAGCTGGGCGACCGGGGCGAAGTTGCTCGGAAAGAGGTCACACACGCGGCGGATGATGTCGTTCTGGTGCTCTGTCCAGAAGCGGCTCGTGTTTGCGTTGCCGACGTGGTGGCCCATCCAGCTTGCACGGGGCGAGAAGATCGTGAGGTCGGTGCCGCGTTCCTGCTGCAATCGGAGCTGATTGGTCTCGATCGATTCGCGGATTTCGTCGTCGCTGACCGCCATAACGCCTTTTTCGCCGACGTGAGCCGGGTCGTTCTCCAGCGCCGCTTTCTGTGCGTCGCGGTATGCACCGACGCCCGGCGGGGTGGTGGTGTAGTGTCCGTGGCAGTCGATGATCATGGTGCGGTCCTAGTGCGCCTTCCGTACAGGGGCGCTGAATCCGTGGTTTACAGAGGGCTGGAGCACTACAGGTCGTCCGGGCTGTCGACGTAGGTGAAGCCTGCGGCCTCGAGCCCCGGTCTCATGTTGTACATGTCCAGCCCCAACACGCCAGCCGCGAGCTGGTTCCGCTTGTCGGCTTCCAGCGCCTCGCGCGCAGCGGCTTTGTCGAGCACGTCCGCGGCATCCGCGCGGCGCACGCACACGACGCCGTCGTCGTCCGCGACGATCAGGTCGCCGGGGTGCACGAGCTGGCCCGCGCACACCACCGGCACGTTGACGGCGCCGAGGGTGTTCTTGACCGTGCCCTTGGCGCTGACTGCGCGTGACCACACGGGGAACTGCATGGCCTTGAGGTCGTGCACATCGCGGCACCCGGCGTCGATGACCAGGCCGCGCACACCGCGCGCCTTGGCCGAGGTCGCGAGCAGATCGCCGAACATGCCGTCTGTGTTGTCGGTGGTGCACGCGACCACCAGCACGTCGCCGGGTTGGCAGAGCTCGATCGCGACGTGCACCATCCAGTTGTCACCCGGTTGCGCGAGGATCGTCACGGCACTGCCGGCGGTCTGCGCGCCCGGGTAGATCGGGCGCATGTAGGGCTTCAACAGGCCCTGTCGGCCGTAGGCCTCGTGCACGGTGGCCACACCCTGTGAACGGAAGGCGTCGACCGTGTCGGCGTCGACGCGTCGGATGTGGCGAACGGCGACGTGTCGCATGCGTCAGCTCCAGTAGAGGCGTGTCGGGTTGTCCACCAGCACGCGCTGCAGCACCGCGCTGTCGTGGTCGCAGACGCTGACCAGGCGGTCGACCAGCAGACCGTCGTCCGGCATGTGCGATTTCATGTTGGGGTGAGGCCAGTCAGTGCCCCAGAGGACGCGATCGGGGCAGTGCGCGAGCAGCGCGCGGGCGACTGTGTCGACGTCGGCATACGGCGGGCCGGACTGGGACAGCCGCTCCGGGCAGCTGATCTTGACCCAGAAGTGGTCGTCTTCGAGCAGGCTCGCCAGCAGTCGGTAGCTGTCCGACGTCGTGCCGGCCTGTACCGGCACCCGGCCCATGTGATCGATGACCACCGGGACGGGAATCCGCTGGATGAACGGGGCGATCTCGGCGAGGTCGTGCGCTTCGAGGTAGACCACGACACTCCACTGCAGCGCAGCGACCTTGTCGATGATCGGCGCGTAGTAGTCGAAGGGCTTGCCGCCACCGAGCCGTTTGACGAAGTTGAAGCGCACGCCGCGCACGCCAGCGTTGTGCAGGGCTTGCAGTTCTTCCTCGCTCACCGTGTTGGCGACCACCGCAACGCCGCGGTAGTTGTCGCCGCCGCGAACCAGCGCATCGGCCATAGCGTCGTTGTTGGTGCCATGACAGCTCGCCTGCACGATAACCGAACGCGCGATGCCGAGGTGTTTGTGCAGCGCGAAGAGGTCCGTCGCCGAGGCATCCACGGGTTCGTAGGTGCTCGTGGGGGCGAAGGGGAAGTCGGCAGCGGGGCCGAACACGTGGCAGTGCGCGTCGCAGGCCCCGGCCGGCAACGCGGTGTCGGGTCGCTTCGGACTGGGGTGCCAGGGCAGGTAACCGGGACTGGGCATGGCAACTACCCGTGCAGCACGCGTTCGAGACGATCCAGGGTTTGCATTGCCGGCAACCCCTGCGCCACCGAACTGTTGGGCTCACGTCCCTCGCGGATGGCGGCGATGAACTCGCGGTCGGCGAGCTCGATACCGTCGGTGCTCACGTCGACCTCGGACACGTCCACCGGTTGTTCACGGCCGTCGACCAGGTCGTCGTAGCGCGCTATCCAGGTGCCCTTGTCGCAGATGTAGCGGAAAAAGGTGCCGAGCGGCCCGTCGTTGTTGAACGACAGGCTCAGGGTGCACAACGCGCCTGAGGGCACACTCATACCGATGCTCATGTCGAGCGCGATGCCGAGCTCGGGGTGTGTCGGGCCTTGCATGGCCTGCACGTGACTGGCGATTTCGTCGGTCTGGTACTGGAACAGGTCGACAGTGTGGCAGGCGTGGTGCCAGAGCAGGTGGTCGGTCCAGCAGCGCGGTTCGCCGAGGGCGTTGGTGTTGGTGCGTCGGAAGAAGTAGGTCTCGACCACGAGGTGCTGGAGCCTGAGCTCGCCAGCGGCAAATTGCGTGTGCAGCCACTGGTGGCTCGGGTTGAACCGGCGCGTGTGGTCGACCATCGCCACCAGACCGGTCTCGCGTTGCTTGGCCACCAGGGCCTCGCTGTCGGCGAGGTTGTCGGCCATCGGAATTTCGGTCATCACGTGCTTGCCGGCCTCTAGGCAGGCGATCGCCTGCGCGGCGTGCAACTGTGTCGGTGTGGTGAGGATCACTGCGTCCACGTCCTCACGCGCCAGCGCGCTGTCGAAGTCGGTGGTGCAGTCCGCGATGGCGTGCTTCTCCGCGACAGCACGCAACCCATCGTCGTCGCCCTCGCGCCCGACGATGGTGACGACCTCGACCCCGTCGATGCGGGCCACGGCGTCGAGGTGCTTGTTGGCAAAGGCGCCGTTGCCGGCCATGGCGATGCGCATCAGGCAGTCTCCCCGCTTTCAAGGATTTGCAAGCCGTACGCGGTGTTGGAGATCGGTACGTGGAAGTAGCGGTAGACTTCGTGTGCCTGTTCCTCGAGTGCGCCACGCATGATAAACCACATCACCATCTCCACGCCCTCTGAGCCGGCTTCGCGCATGTAGTCGGTCAGCGACCACTGCGAGATCTCATCGGGTGCGGTGACAAGCTTGTCCATGAACTCGATGTCGAAGCCTTCGTTGATCACGCCGGCGCGCTCGCCCTGGAGTTGGTGGCACAGCCCGCCGGTGCCGAACACGCACACCCGCAGGTCGTCGGGGAAGGACTTGATTGCATCTCGCAGCGCGCGGCCGAGCGCGAGGCAGCGCTTGCCGCTCGGTTGGGGGTACTGGATTACATTGACGCAGATCGGAATGACCTTGCAGGGCCAGGACGTCGGCTGACCGAACAGAATAGACAGCGGCACAGTGCAACCGTGATCCACGTCCATCTCGCTGACGATGGTCATGTCGAAGTCGTGGGTGATCAGGTGCTCCGCCAGGTGCCAGGCGAGCTCCGGATGCCCTTCGACAACCGGGACCTGTCGCGGACCGTAGCCCTCGTCAGCCGGCTTGAACTCCGGTGCGACGCCGATCGCGAAAGTGGGGATCAGGTCGAGGGCAAAGGCGGAGGCGTGGTCGTTGTAGACGACGATGCAGACATCGGGTTTCAGCGCCTCCATCCACTGCCTGCCCGGTTGGATGCCCTCGTACCACGTCGACCAGTAGGGCTCACCGGTCTTGCCGTGATCGATTGCTGCGCCTGCAGCGGGAATATGCGACGTGCCTACGCCGCCGACAACGGTTGCCATCACTTGCTCTCCGATTTGCTGCGGTTGCCGTCGATCGGCCGCCCGCCGTTGACCATCATGGCGCGGAAGTCGTCCTCGGTGATCGGCCGCTCGTCCATCTCCGCGCCGATCGCCTGCATGGACAGGCCGTCGAATGCCGCGATCTTGAAGGTGTAATAGATGTTGCCGCCAAGCTGAAGCATGCCGAGCCAGTCCCGATCGAGCACGGACTGTTTCTGCGCCTCGGTCATGGGAAAGGTGTCGAGGTAGGCGCGCGGGTCCGTGCGAAAGGCTTCGCGCCCGGCCTCGGTGTTCAGTGTCATGCAGAACATGTTCAGGTGGTAGCCCTCTCGGTTGCGCTTGCCGTCGAACACGTAGGTGCCCGGGATGTCGTCGTAGTCGCGGGAGTCGCGAGACATGCTTGCCTCCATGTGGTCAGTCTTCGTAGGGCACGCCGGCGTACTGTACGCCGAGCGCGGCCTGAGCCAGGGTGTTTTGGGTCAGGAAATCGTACTCCGCCCGTTTCAGGCGGATATCAATTGCGTCGTTCTCGGGGAAGCGGTGCAGCAGATTGGTCATCTGCCAACTGAATTTGGTTGTCGCCCAAACGCGCCGCAAGGCGGTGTCCGAGTAGGCCTGCAGCCGGGTGCTGTCGCCGCTGCGATAGTGTTCGATCAGGCCGCGCGACAGGTAGTGCACGTCGGAGATCGCGAGGTTCAGCCCCTTCGCGCCCGTCGGGGGCACGATGTGCGCGGCGTCACCGACGAGAAACAGCTTGCCCCACTGCATGGGTTCGCACACGAAACTGCGCAGCGGCGCGATCGACTTTTCGATCGACGGGCCGGTGACAACCTGGTCCGCGAGGTGCGCGGGCAGGCGCGCGGTCAGCTCCGACCAGAAGCGGTCGTCGGACCAGTCCTCGACGGTGTCCGACAACGGGCACTGCACGTAGTAGCGGCTCAGCATCGGGTTGCGTTGCGAGGCGAGGCAGAAACCACGCTCGCCGGCCCCATACCAGAGCTCTGGCAAGGGCGGGGTCTCCGACATGATGCCGAGCCAGCCGAAGGGGTAGACCTTCTCGAATTCCCGACGTTTGTCAGCCGGAATCGCCTGGCGGCTCACGCCGTGGTAGCCGTCGCACCCGGCGATGATGTCGCACTGCAGGGTGTGGGCAGTGCCCTCGTGCTCGAATCGGATGCTCGGCGTGCCGGTCACGTCGTGCAGGCTGACTGTCTCGACACCGTGGAACACGGCCTGGCCGTCAGCCGCGCGGGCGGCGTACAGCTCCTCGGTCAGCGCGGTCTGGCCGAAGGCCATCATCGAGCGGCCCGACGCGTGTGCGATGTCGATCAGGTGCGCGCTGTCGTCCCACGCCATGCCCACCGAGGTGTGCACAATGCCCTCCCGGTCCATTCGTTCGCCGACACCCGCCGCACGCAGCGTCTCGACGGAGCCCCACTCCAGTACCCCGGCGCGGATGCGTGCGAGCACACACGCCCGGCTGGTGCGCTCCAGCACCACGCTTTCAATGCCGGCGCGCGCAAGGGTCTGTGCCAACAGCATGCCGGACGGGCCGCCGCCAATGATCGCGACCGCGGTGCGGAAGGTTTTGCTCATACATGCATTAAACGGTATCCCGATGGCCTGCGTAATGGACTAAATGTGCAAATACGGGTACTTTTCGGACATTGCAGTGTCTGTCTTCGAGGCCATGGCCAGCGACACCCTGATCCCGGCACCGGCCGTCTACGGCAGTTCGCGCAGTGCCCTGGCGCTGGACGACATCCACGTCGAATGCCTGGCCGCCAGCATCGTGCGGCACGAGCACCGCATCCGTCGCCATCGGCACAGCGATCTGTTTCAGTTCTTTGTCATCGAGCGCTGTCGGGCCGACTGCCAGCTGGACGCCGAGCGCCTGCAGCTCCGCGGCGCGGGTGTGCTGATCGTGCCAGCGATGGTCGTGCACCAGTTCGCCTTCTCGCCCGGTGCGGCGGGCCAGGTCGTGTCGATCAGCCACGCGCTGTTGCGAGAGTACGAGCGCCTGACCGGTGATCGCGGCTGGCTCTCACTCCTCGCAGCGCCGCGTTGGGTACCGCTCGCAGCAGATCACGGCGTGTTTGCCAGCGGCGCGGCGCTGTGGCGCTGCTTCAGCGAGTCGGGCCGCCGTCTGCATGTCACCACCTCGGCGCTTCGGTTGGTCAGCGACGCCG
The DNA here is from genome assembly GCA_039196715.1 of Pseudomonadota bacterium. Lineage (NCBI taxonomy): Bacteria > Pseudomonadati > Pseudomonadota > Pseudomonadota bacterium. The sequence continues at coordinate 6,065 of JBCCUP010000043.1, read as the reverse complement.
TCGCAGCCTGTGAGCAACACGCCGAGCCGACGGTCATCGGTGTGAACGCTCAGCAGCAATTGGTAGACGCCTTCATCGAAGACGTGGAGCGGCACTACACGCGCGATGACACCATTGGCGACTACTGCGAGCGCCTCAAGGTGACCGAGCGGACCCTGCGGCGGGCGACGACGGCGTGCCTAAGCCTGAGCCCGGTGGTGGTGGTCAACCGGCGCAAATGCCTCGAGGCGCAGCGCTTGCTGCGTTTCACCGCCCTCAGTGTGTCGGAGGTGGCATACGCGCTCGGCTTTGCCGACCCATCCTACTTCAGCCGGCAATTCAAAAAAGTCACAGGCATGTCACCGCGTGCCGTGCGGCAGTGAACCCGGCCCGGCTTCGGTATCAGCTCGGGAAACGGTTCGGCACATGGATGCGGTCGCTCGCGTTTTCCATCCAGGCCTGCGTTTCCGTGCGGATCGTGCTCGCGCTCTTGCCCTCTGATTCGTAGGGTGGGCTGATCACGAAGTCGACAGTGCCTGGCCACTTCAGGAAGCTGCGCCGGGGCCAGAACTCGCCCGAGTTGTGTGCAACCATGACGACCTTTCGGCCGGTCGCGGCCGCGAGCAGGGCGCCACCGGCCTTGTACTCCACTTTCTCGCCGGGCGGGAGCCGGGTGCCCTCGGGGTAGATCGTGACCCAGAGGCCCATCGAGAATCGTACTCTCGCCTGGTCGATGATCTGCTGGATGGCTTTCTTGCCCCGTGCGCGGTCGATGGTGATGTACTTCAAGGCCGCCATGCCCCAGCCGAAGAACGGCACGTAGAGCAGTTCGCGCTTGGCGATGTAGGTGGAGTCCGGCAGCGCGTCAATCAGCACGAAGTTTTCGTAGGTACTCTGGTGTTTGCTGAAGATGATGCTCGGCTCGTCGGGCACGTGCTCGAGGCCTTCGGCACGGTAGGTCAGCCCACAGATGTACTTCAGTGCGAGCAGCGTGCCGGTGATGTAGATACGCACGATCCGGTAGCGCCAGACCAGCGGCACCAGGAAGGACGCCACCATCACGAAACAGAAGACGACGGTCCAGGCAAAGAACACCAGTGTGAACAGCAGGCTGCGCACCGCGGTCAGCGCGCGTGAGGGCGTGGGGGAGTGCGACACGGTCTCAGGCCTCTTTGGCGGTCAGCAACTGGTCGACGACGGCAGCGAGGTCGTCGCACACCGTAACCTGCTGCGCGAGTGCAGGGTTTTCCTCGAGCGTGCGGTCCCCTTTTCCGGTGCGCACCAGGTAGGGACGCGCGCCCACCGCCATGGCAGCCTGCATATCCCGCAGGGCGTCGCCGACCACCGGCACGTCCACCAGTTCCGTGCCGAGACGGCGTGCAACGTCGTGCAGCAGGCCGGGTTTGGGTTTGCGGCAGTCGCACTCATCGCCGTCCCGGTGCGGGCAGTAGAGGATCGCGTCGACGCGGCCGCCGAGTGCGTCGAGCGCGCTGTGCAGTTTGCGGTGCACGGCGTGCAGGTCGCCGAGGTCGAACAGCCCGCGCGCGACCCCGGACTGGTTGGTCGCCACGACCACGCGGTAGCCCGAGAGGTTCAGTCGGACGATGGCCTCGAGGGAACCCTCGATCGGTTCCCAGAGCTCGGGTGAGGGCACGCCGTCGGGCCGCCAGGCGTTGATCACGCCGTCGCGGTCGAGCACGACCAGCTTCACCGGGACAGCTCCGACACGTCGGCCACTTCCGAGCACAGTTCACTTAGGGCGCGCAGCAGGGCGAGTCGGTTTGCTTTTACCGCAGGGTCGTCGACGTTGACCATGACATTTTCGAAGAAGGCGTCGACCGGCGCGCGCAGCGCGGCGAGCGACGAGAGTGCCGCGGGGTAGTCGGCCCGTGCGAGGTGACCATCGACGTCGGCGCGGGTCGACACGATGACCTCGTGCAAGGCGCGCTCGTCGTCGTCGCCGAGCAAGGCCGTGTCGATTGCGCCCGCGTCCGTATCGGCCTTCTTGAGAAGGTTGCGGCAGCGCTTGTTGGCCGCGGCCAGGGCGTCGGATTCCGGCATCGCCAGAAATGCGGTGACCGCGTGTACCCGGCGATTGAAATCGACCGGGCGGGTCACGCCGCGTGCCATGACCGCGTCGACCACACTCGCGTCGATGCCCTGGTCGCCGTAGTAGGCACGCAATCGCTCCCAGGTGTAGGGCAGGGCGTCGAGGGCTTTGTCGGTATCGTCGAGTTGTTTGCGCAAGCTGTCCGCCGCCGCAGCGTAGAGCTCGCGCAGGTCGAGGTCGAGGTCGCGTTCGATCAGCGTGCGCAACAGGCCCAACGCGGCCCGACGCAAACCGAAGGGGTCCTTGGTGCCTGTCGGCTTTTGGCCGAGTGCGAAAATGCCGGTCAGGGTGTCGGCCTTGTCTGCGATCGACAACACCTGTGCGACGATGCCCGATGCAGTGTCGTCACCGGCCTGTTTGGGGAAATACTGTTGCTCGATCGCCTCGGCGACGGCGATCGACTCCCCTTCACCGTGGATCAGGTACTTGCCGGCGATGCCCTGCATGGCGGGGAACTCGTACACGGTCTGGGTCATCAAGTCGCATTTGGCGAGCCGCGCGGCGCGCTCGGTCAGAACCTGATCGGCGTCAAGTTCCGCGCTGATGTGGCGCGACAGCCGCACCAGCCGCTCGGTCTTGTCGTGCAAGGTGCCGAGCTGCTTCTGGAACACCACCGATTTCAATGCGGGCAGGTGTGAGGCCAACGGCTGCTGCACATCGTGGTCCCAGAAAAACTTGGCGTCGGCCAGACGCGGCCGGATCACGCGTTCGTTGCCTTCGCGCACCGTGTCAGGGTTCAGGCTTGCGATATTTGAAATGGTGATGAAGGCGGGCATCAGGTTACCGCTGTCATCGAGCAGGGCGAAGTAGCGCTGATCGTCCTGCATGGTCTGTATCAGCACTTCTTTCGGTACACTGAGGAAAGCCTCATCAAAACGCCCGGCGAGCGCGACGGGTTTCTCGACCAGCGCAGCGCACTCGGCCACGAGAGCGTCCGGCAGGACCGGCGTGCCGCCGAGTTCCGCGGCAAGGCCCGTGACCTGTTCGCGAATGCTGTCACAGCGCCTGCCGAAATCCGGTTCGAGCTCGCCCTGGCTGCGCAGCGTCTCGGCGTAGGCGTCGGCGTGGCTGACAGCGAAGGCCTCGGGGGCGTGGAAGCGGTGCCCGCGGCTCAGTGCGCTGCTCTGCAAGCCGAGCGCTTCGACGGCCAGCGCCTGGTCACCGTGCAACACGCACAGCCACTGCACCGGTCGCAGAAAGCTCTCGTCGCCGTCGGCCCAGCGCATCCGCTTCGGCATCGGCAGTTGGTCGAACACCGTTGGCAGCCTCGCCTGCAGTCGTTCCGTCAGCGTTTGCCCGGCTTGCACGAAGGTGAACGCGAGGCGCTCGCCCTGTTTGTCGGTGGCTCGCTCGAGCGCGCTGACGTCCACCTGGCAGGAGCGGGCGAAGCCCAGCGCCGCAGGCGTCGGTTCGCCCGCAGCGTCGAACGCGGCCGCCACGGCCGGGCCGGTGCGTGTTTGGGTCTGGTCGGGTTGCGCGTCGCCCACCGCGGAGATCACCGTGGCGATGCGGCGCGGGGTGGCGAAGACCTCGACGGTCGCGTCGGTCGCGACCAGCCCGTCGCTGTCGAGTGCCTGCTGCAACTGTGTGCCGAGTGCCTCGGCCATCGGCCCGATAGCGTGGGCCGGCAGTTCCTCGCAGCCAAGTTCGATCAACAGCGATGCGGTGCTCACGCGCTCACCTCCGCAGTTGGCTGGCGCAGCAGCGGGTGCCCCAGGCGTTCACGGCTGGCGGCGTAGGCCTCGGCGACGCCGCGGGCCAGGGTGCGCACACGCAGGATGTAGCGTTGACGTTCGGTGACGGAAATGGCGTGTCGTGCGTCGAGTAGGTTGAATGCGTGCGATGCGCTCAGGACGTGCTCGTAGGCCGGCAGCGACAGCGGTGTTTCGAGCGAGAGCAGGTGGTTGCACGCGCGCTCGCAGGCGTCGAAGTGGTGGAACAGCTCGTCGACGTCTGCGTGCTCGAAGTTGTACGCCGACTGCTCGACTTCGTTCTGGTGGAACACATCGCCGTAGGTGATGGCACCGTTGGGCGTGTGTGCCCAGATCAGGTCGTAGACGCTGGCGACGTTCTGAATGTACATCGCGAGGCGCTCGATGCCGTAGGCGAGTTCGCCGAGCACGGGCTTGCATTCCAGGCCGCCGCACTGCTGAAAGTAGGTGTACTGTGTCACCTCCATGCCGTTGAGCCAGACTTCCCAGCCGAGGCCCCAGGCGCCGAGTGTGGGGGATTCCCAGTTGTCTTCAACGAAGCGGATGTCGTGGGTCAGCGCGTCGAAGCCAAGCGCCTCGAGCGAGCCGAGGTAGAGCGCCTGCATGTCGGTTGGCGACGGCTTCATGACCACCTGAAACTGGTAGTAATGCTGCAGACGGTTCGGGTTGTCGCCGTAGCGGCCGTCGGTGGGACGTCGGGAGGCCTGCGTGTGACAGGCGTGCCAGGGCTCCGGACCGATCGCCCTGAGAAAAGTGGAGGTGTGGAAGGTGCCGGCGCCGACCTCCATGTCGTACGGTTGCTGGACGATGCAGCCCTGACGGGACCAGTAGTCCTGCAGCGTGGTGATCATGCCTTGGAAGGTGCGTATGTCTTGGCTCGCGGGCGCGGCGGCGGTCACGTCGGGCTCCAGTGGATGGCTAAACCCACATTATATCCGGCATTTCGTGGCACACGGGCGCGCGATGCACCCGGGTCCTCCCGAGGGCGCCTCGGGCTGCCAGCAGCCGCGTTGGCGCCCGAGGCGGTGTCAGACCAGCGACCATTCCTCTTTCAGCAGGCGGATTATCTCGCCGGCGGTCTGCAGTCTCGCGTCGGGGTCTTTCTCGAGGCACTGCATGATGGTGGTGTCGATCAGTTTCGGGACGGCGCGGGCGACGTCCGAGGGCCGTGGCGGGGTGTCGTGGAGCGTCGCATCGATGATCTGGTCGATGCGTTCGGCTTCGACCGGCGTGCGGCCGGTCACCGCCTCGTAGAGGACCACGCCCAGGCTGAAGAGGTCGGTGCGTGCGTCGATGTCCGGGTCGCGGCGGATCTGTTCGGGCGACATATAGTAGGGCGAGCCTTGTAATTTCTGCGCGCCGGTCATGCTGAGTTCGGTTGTGTCGTTGTCGAGCGACTCGCCCTCGAGGTGCGCGGGCTGACCGTCCTTGTCCCACACCTTAGCCAGGCCCCAGTCGAGCAGCAACACCTCGCCGTAGGGGCCGACGAGGATGTTCTCGGGTTTGATATCGCGGTGGATGACGCCGGTCTTGTGCGCGTACTCCAACGCGTACGCGATATCGACGATGATGCCCACGAGCTGGCCGAGGTCGTAGCGCTCGCGGTAGTTGAAGATCTCACGCAGGGTGTAGCCGTGCACGAGCTTCATGGTGAAATAGAGGTGTCCCTTGTTGGTGCGACCGAGCTCGTAGGTCGGGACCGTGTTGGGGTGTTGCAGCATTGCCGACACGCGCGCTTCGCGAAGCAGGCGTTTCTGCTCGATCTCGTCGTCGGCGAATTCGGGCAAAAGTGACTTGTAGCAGACGACCCGATTGAGGTGCATGTCCTTGCACGACTGAATCAGTGACTTGCCGCCCTTGGCGACGGTCTTGAAGTAGCCGTAGCGGAAGTTGGGGTCCAGGCGTTGCGCGAGGGCTTTGTCGGTCTGCTCGACGATCAGTTGGGGACTGTCGGGCAGCTTGAGCTTGGGGTACTCGTCCATGAGGCGGAACCCGAGGCGAGGGGCCCTTCAGTGTAGACCAGTGCGCCCGGTGGCGACCGCGTCCGCTTTCGACACGTCAACCCCGTGTGCGGCGCGTGCGGGCAAAAAAAACCCCGCGGCGAGCGCGGGGCCTTCTTCACGCCCGGGTCGGGCGTGCCACTCTGTGCCGAGCCTTAGCTCAGCGCTTCCGTGCTGGTCTTGATGATCGCGGCTGCGACCTTGTACGGGTCCGCGTTGGACGCCGGACGGCGGTCTTCGAGGCGGCCTTTCCAGCCGTCTTCG
>JBCCUP010000042.1 GCA_039196715.1 Pseudomonadota bacterium | reverse complement strand
TCATCGGCATCCGGGTCGGTCTCGTCGGAGTCCGGCCGCTGCGACAAGGCCGCCTTCAGGCGATCGAGGGCAGCTGGCAGGTCCTCCGCACGCAGCGCGCCCTGGTCGCGGCCGCTGGTGCCCATCATCTCGAGCAGTTGCGTGGCCACCTTGCCGAACAGCACCAGGCTGCCGTCGTGTTCGGTCTTGAATTCAATCAGCATCGGCGCGCTCCTGCGCGGGTGGGATAAAGCCGGGGCTGCCGCCGTTCAACGCGAGCATGCCGCCCCGGTCAGCCTGCTAGATACTGTCGTCACGAGCCGGATAATCGGCTGCAAACAGCGTTTGCTGCGCTTCCGCTGCTCATGTACCACCACGTACACTGCGCTGCGGTTCTCGCAAATCGCTGTTTTCGCTCGATTCTTCAATTCGTGACGACAGTATCTAGTGTATCGCACCCAGCTAGTCCACCAGCGCACCGTACACGAGGTTGCGCAGCTCGGATCGCAGTGGCCAGGTGCTCGACGGCATGAGCTGGGTCATGTACACGACGGAGAGACGCCCGCGCGGGTCAACCCAGAAGGCGGTGGAGGCGGCGCCGCCCCAGGCGGCCTCGCCGGCGCTGCAGAGGTTGGGGGTGTCGGCGGGGTTGACCACGATGGAGAAGCCGAGGCCAAACCCCATGCCGGTAAAGGCGGTTTCGCTGAACAGCGGCCGGCCGACGGCCGTGAGCTCGCGCTGGCCAGGGAGGTGGTTCTGCAGCATGCGCGCGACGGTGCGGCTGCCGAGCAGCCGTGCACCGTCGAGCTCGCCGCCGTTCAACAGCATCTGGCAGAAGCGCTGGTAGTCGCCGAGGGTGCCGTAGAGTCCACCTCCGCCACTCAACAGACGCGGCGTTTCGTGGGCCCGTGCATCGGCCCAGGTGGCGCGCTCGGCGGTGCGGTCGGCGTTGGGCTGGTAGAGCGCGGCGAGCCGCGGCAACTGCGTGTCGGTCGGGTGGAAACCGGTGTCTTGCATGCCGAGCGGTTTGAAGATCCGCGTCTCGAAAAACCGGTCGAGGGTCTCGCCCGAGACCAGCTCCACGACCCGGCCGAGGACGTCGGTCGCCACCGAGTAGTTCCACTCGGCGCCCGGCTGAAACAGCAGCGGCGTGCGCGCCCAGATCTCGCAGGCCTCGGCGAGGTCGGCGTCCGGGTGGTGGCCCCAGGTGAAGCCGGCATCGCGGTACATCGCGTCCACGGGGTGGGCGTGCAGAAAATCGTAGGTCAGACCGGATGTGTGGGTCAGCAGGTGGATGATCTGCATCGGCTGGCTGACCGGCTCGAGCGCGGGTGCGTGGCGCGACCCGGAGCGGTAGACCTGTTGATCAGCAAAGGCCGGGATGAACCCGGCCACCGGGTCGGTCAGCGCAAGCTGCCCGGCTTCGACGAGCATCATCGCCGCGACGCTGGTCACGGGCTTGGTCATCGAGTAGATGCGGAAGACGGTGTCCGGCTCGACCGCGAGCCCGGCTTCGCGGTCACGCAAGCCGCCACAGGCCTGCCACACGGACGCACCGTCGCGCTGCACGTCGCAGGACCAGCCGGCGATCCGGTCACGCGTCACGTAGGCCTGCATGTGGGGTGTGATGCGGTCGAGCCGGTCGAGGTCGAAACCGTGGGCGAGACGGGGCATGGCGGTCAGCGGGCAGTGTCGGGAACCGGAGTGTTCCAGCGCGCGGCGGTGTGCGTCAATGTGCGCAACACAGCCCCAGGTATTTCGCAGGCTAACAAACTGAGATTGTGTTTCTACACTTACAAACTGATTGACACGAGACGGAGTGGCACCCGCGGGCACTGGCCCGTGCGGGCGGGTGCGCGAGAGCATGCGAGAGTACACCCACCCCAGCCGCGCGCAGTTCGACGCGCTCCGGACACTCCCGGAGGAGGTCAGCTTCGATCAGCTCGAGTTGCTGCGCTTCCGCGCGACGGCGGTCTACCCGGGCGGCGAAACGCTCGCCCCATTGACCGCGTTTGCCCGCTACACCGAAGCGGTGTTCGCGCTCGCGCACCGGCTCGGGGTTGAGCTGGTCTGGCAGGGTCGACCCCACCTCTCGGTGATCGGCCCCGATCTGGAACGCTGGGATCTGTGCCAGGTGCGGCGCTTCCCCTCGCTTGCGGTGTACCGTGCGTTCATCAACGACACGGTCCACGCCGAGGCCCGCGCGCACTGGCGGGCGGTGGTGGAGGACGCGCGGGTGTTCTGTGCCGAACCGGGCCGCGCCTAGCCGGTGCCGCCGCGCCTCGGCGTCCCTGCCCGGGCGGCCCTGCCCGGGCGGCCCCACACTACACGCCCGGTGGTGACCAGAAGGCGTCGAGTGCGCTGTCCAGTTCGCCGAGGGAGCGAACCCGCTGCGGTTGCCAGTGGGCCGGCATCAACCGCTGCCAGGCGGCCTGCTGGAACCGGGGATCAATCAGCAGCAGCACGCCCCGATCGGACTCGCTGCGGATCACGCGGCCGGCTGTTTGAGCGACCCGGGTCATCGCGGGCAGGGTGAACGCGACGTCCCGGCCTGGCTGACCTTGCGCCTCGAGGTGGGCTTCGACGCACTTGCGCTCGGTGGTCGGTGGCGGCAAGCCGGTGCTCACCAGCACCGCGCCGATCAGTCGCCCGCCGATCAGATCGACGCCCTCACCGAACACGCCGCCGAGGATGGCGAAACCGAGCGTCGCGGAGGTATCGGAAAAGTCGGCCAGGAAGTCGGCGCGGGCCGTCGCGTCCGAACCCGGCGTCTGGGCTCGGGTGGGGATGTCCGGGTGGGCGGCAGTGAACGCCTCGTACACCCGATCGAGGTACGCGTACGAGGGAAAGAACACCAGGTAGTTGCCGGGCCGCCGGCGGTAGAGGGCGTTCACCGTGTCCACCAGCGGGGCGATCGACGCGTCGCGCCGCTGGTAGCGCGGGTCAATGCCGGTGTGGACCAGGCAGCGCAAGTGTGCCGGGTCGAACGGCGACGGCAGGCGCAGTTGCTGTGCGTCGGGCCTGAGGCCGAGTTGCTGCGCTGTCAGGTCGATCGGGTGCAACGTCGCCGAAAACACCACGCTCGCCCGCTGGCGCTTGAGGCTTGCGGCCAGCTCGCGCGACGCGTCGAGCGCGGCGAGTCTCAACTGAACCCGACGGCGTTTGCCGTCGGCTGTGACGGACAGCAAGGTCGTGTGGTCTTCGCCGTAGAGGCCTGCGATGACCTGGTAGCGCAACATTGCTCGGGTCAGTTCGCCCTGCACGCCGCGCCACAGCGTGGCGCCAAGCGTGTCGCCAGCCAGAGACAGCACGCGGTCGATTGCGCGGTTGATCGCCGTCGGTGGGCCGTCGAGTTCGGTGTCGCCCGGGTCGTGGTCTCGTGCGAGTCTGCGCAGCGCACGTGCGAGCGGCCGGATGCCGCGCAGCAATTCACGGTTGCCCGTTGCGTCAGCTTCGGCTCGGGCACACAGCGCGGTGTCGAGCTCGGCCGAGTGCATGTCACGCGCACGCTCGCGCAGGTTGTGCGCTTCGTCGATCAGGAGCACGCTGCGGCCAGACGGTGCAGCCAGGTCGCTCAAGCGCACCAGCGGGTCGAACACGTAGTTGAAGTCGCACACCACCAGATCAACCCAGGGCAGCATCTGCAGGGCGAGCTCGAACGGGCACAGCGTGTGTGCCTTGGCGACAGCGTCGAGGGTGTCACCATCGAGTGCGGCACGGCGCATCAGCTCGTCCCGCGCCGCGGGCAGCCGATCGAAGAAACCGACGGTGCACGGGCAACGGCCGTCCGCGTCGAGTTCGAAATCGGGCTGCGAGCAGGGACAAACCTGTTGTTTGGCGCGCAGGCTGATGTGACTGATCTGCAAGCCCGCTCCGCGTAGCGTGTCGAGTGCGGCATCGACCGACTCGCGCCCGGTGGTTTTCGCCGTGAGGTAGAGCGCACGACGGATGTGGCCCGCGCTCAGCGCCTTGACCGCCGGGAAGACGGTGCTGGCGGTTTTGCCGGTGCCGGTTGGGGCCTCGGCGATGAGCTGTCCGCCGTCGCGCGCGGCGCGGTACACGTGGGCGGCGAAGGCACGCTGGCCGGGCCTGAACGCACCCCACGGGAACGTCAGCGCGTCGCCGGTGCGTCGCAAGGCCTCGCGGTGGGCGTTGATCAGGCCGTACCAGGCGACGAGGCGCTGCAGCGCATGTGCGAGAAACGCGTCGGCGTCGGCGCGTGTCAGGGTGCGCTCCTCGACGGTGTCGCGCTCATCGAGCAGATTGCACCAGACCAGCTGAGCGGCGACGTCGGATTCATCGGCGTGCTCCGGCTGCGCGAGAAAGAGCGCTGCGTAGACCGTGAGCTGCGCCCAATGGCGGTTGCGCAGGCTGTCGTTGATGCGGTCCGGGGGTGTGAAGGTGCTCTTGATCTCGGTGAGCGTGGCCTGCGGCGGGCCGGGGTACACCAGGTCGACGCGGCCGGTGACCTTGACCGCGACGCCGTCCACATCGAAGCCGTGGTGCAACCGCACTTCGCTCTGCACCGCCGCGTTCGCGTCGAGCGCGTTGCGTTGGTATCGCTGGTGCGCACGAATGCCTTGCACCGCGCTTGGTCCCCAGGTGGCGTCGTTGACCAGGTCGCCGCTGAGGCAGGTCAGGGCGACGAGATCGCCCACCGACACCGCGATCGGGTCGCTCACGCCGACGCCGACTGCTCGGACCACCGAACGTGTGCCACCAGGTGCGGTATGCCAAGGGCGGTGAACTGGGCCATCCAACGCAGCTGGTTCTTCTGCAAGCGGTCGCCCGGCGCCTTCACTTCGATCAGCTGGTAGCCACCCGCCGCAGGGAAATGCACAAGGTCGGGGAAGCCTGCGCGGCTGTTGCCAAGGTCGTTGAGCATGTGGTCGAACACGCCGAGCCAGTGCGCAAGCGGGATGCGGTCGAGCGCCACCTCAAGCAGCGCCGCGTCGAGCGCGGCCCAGTACACGGCCGGGTTGGCGAGGCCGTGCTTGGCTGCGTAGGTCGCGTTTACCTGCTCGGCGAGCGCACCGGGTGCCGCCAGCGCCTGAAGCCGCGCACCGATGGCGTCCGCACGCACACGGCGGAAGTCCGGCTCGCGAAAATCGGCGGGTGCGTGCTGGAAGGGGTTGTGAAAGGCGCCCGCTACGGCACTGAAGATGATGTCCCAGAAGGCGAGGCCGAACACCCCGGCGAACAGGGTGTTTTCCGTGTAGTGGCAGCTGCCGTCGGCGCCGAAGTGCGTGGCGACACAGACCTCCACACGTGGGTGCTCCGGCGCGAGGTCGAGCGTGATCTCCACCGGTTTCGCGGGGGCCGGCACCGGGCCACGCCGCCCGAGCTTGCGCAGCAGGCGCTGGGCAAAGCCGGTGGCAAACTCGGCCTCGTCGGCATCGATCGGGTTGGCGCCGATGGCCTCGCAGAGCGCCAGCGCATCGTCGGCCCGATCGGTCGCTGCCAGTACGCGAGCACGGCGCTCGCGCGACGGGGGCCACTCGGTCGTGGCGTACAGCGCGAGTGCCGCGTCGGTGTCGCCGCGGCGTTCGAGCGCGCGTGCGATGTCGTTCGTGAACCGCCCGACCCGGCGGTACAGCGCGCGGTCTCCGGCGTCGGGTGTCGGCAGCACGCCGTGCACAGCCAGCAGGGTTTCAGTGTCGAGGGCGTTGGCGTCCTCGACGAGTCCGCGCACGGCGTAGTACTGGATGTGCGCGTCGATCTGCGCACGCGAGCGGAAGGCGCGGGTGTCGGTGTCGATCGGGTAGGGTTCGTAGCGCATCAGTCCGAGGTCGCGCAGCACGAACTCGGTGAGGTCCTGGTAGAGGTTGCCGAAATAGAGTAGGCGGAAGACGGTGAAGTGCGACTCGTCTTCTATCTGCAACACCGGCCCGTGCGCGGCCAGGGCGGTGGCGTCGAAACCGAGTGCGTCGGGTTCGCTCGAGAGTGCTTGCACCAACGCGTCTCTGGCGTGTGTTCGGGCCACGTGGTTGCGGCAGGCCGCGGCGAGCTCCGCCTTGACGTAGAGCGGCAGGTGGGTCTCCGCCTCGAACGGCGGATCGACCGTCATCAGTTCGGCGTCAACCAGGGTCTGCACGGCCGCGTCGAGGTCGCCGATTTCGGCGTAGTAGAGTTTCTGTTGGCGAAACACCGACCGCGTGCGCGTGAGCAGCCGCACGTACAGGCAGCGGGCGTCGACCGTGCAGCCACGGTAGCGCGCCAGCCAGCGGTGCTCGTCAGCACTGAGCAGGTCGCCGTAGCGCACGCTGACACCGTCCACCAGCGCCTGAAAATTGCGCAGGTAGTAGTCCGGTGGCAGATCGGGTGGCATCGGCGGATCACTGTGTGGATAAACAGCAGTTATACCACGGCTGCCCGGCGGCTTCAGTGTGCTCGACAGAGTCGGTTCGCCACGGGCCCCGCTGTCGGAGAGCAGACCAAAAAAAAGCGCGCTGCACCCGGCGGTACAGCGCGCAGGAGAAGCCTGTGACGGCTTATTCGATGAATGTTGTCGTGTAGCTGCCCGGGTCGACGCGGCGCAGTGTCGCTCCGAAGGACGACTCGATCGTGTCCATGATCAGGTTGGCCACCACGGCGTAGCCGCGCGCGGTCGGGTGTACGCCGTCGAGCGAGAAACCGCCGCCGGTCGCGAAGGTCGTGGTGATGATGCCGCTCCCGTAGTTGATGCCCTCGCTGGCGAGCCGGGCCAGTTCGGCCTTGGCGTCGAACAACGCGAGGTCCGGGTTGGCGTTGGCGACGTTGGCAATCGTGGTGTTGAACGCGTCGTTCGCGGCGGTCACCAGCGCGGCCTCCGCTTCGGTCAGCACGTCGCCGTCAACGAGTGCGGTGCCCACACCCCAGACCGTCGCCGGGTTGCCCGGTGTGGCCTCGGTGCCGATCTTGGACGAGCTCGGCAGCAGCACGAAGTCGGCGGCGGTGGCCTGACGGATGGACGGCAGGCCGAACCCGCTCAAGTCCGTCAGCGACTCGTCCTCGATCACCAGCGCGTTCTGGCCGGCGGCGAAGGTGATGGTCCGCTGCGCGACTTCGGCGGCCGGCAAGCCTGCGCCGGCGATGCCGCCGTTGTAGGCCGCGAACGCGGCGTTGCTGGCAGCGGCGGTGTCGGCGTCCATCGGGATCGCGTTGAACGGCACCGTGGTGAAGTACGGAATCGACGTGACGTCCGGCAGGTTGATCAGCACGCCCTTCGCGCCGTTTGCCGTCAGCGCGGTGACGATGCCCGAATAGACGCCGGCGAACGCGGTCGGGTCGGTGAGGTCGCTGGCGCCGTAGGTGGCGGGGTTGGTGTTACCCAGCTGGTCGACCCCGGTGCCACCGGCGGTGGCGTAGGACACGGTGTCGTTGTTGCCGATCCACAGTGTGAAGAAGGTCGGCACCTGGGTCAGGGTGTCGGTCACCATGCTGTTGTTCGGTGCGCCGGCGAACCGAACGAAGAAGGGGTTGGCCGTCGCAGGCACGGTCAGCAGGCCCGCCAGGTTGCCGTAGCCGTCGGCGCCCAGGTGGAAGGACTTCGCGCCCGGCACACCCATGTTGTTGAACGGGCCGGTCAGGATGTTGGCGACGTCGGTGGTCGGCGTGCCGGAGGACAACGTCGGCGCGAGCGGCGAGCCCGACAACACCAGGCGTTGGTCGAAGCCCGGCAGCGGGTTGCCGGACAACAACAGCCCGCCGTTGTTGTCGGCCATCAGCGGTTGCGTGAACGCACCGCCGCCGACTGCAGCGAACTGCTGGGCGAGGATCGCCGGGAAGGAGTTCTCCTGGCCGTGCGTGTACACCGTGCCGTCGGCAAAGCCCGCGGTCAGCGAGTCGCCGAGGGCGACGAAGCGGCTGAAGTCGGCGGTGCCGGCGCTCAGCGACGAATTGTCGGTAACGGGGTTGTTGAACTCAGGGTCACAGGCCGCAAGGACGCCGGTCAGGGCTGCAATGCACGCCACGTTTCTCAGGTGTTGTGTTTTCGCTTTCATCATTGCGGTTCTAGTAGGTGTATTTCAGGCCGAAACCGAAGTTGTAGGCGTTCGACAGGTAGGTGCCCTCGAACGGCGTGGTGGTGTTGTTTTCCACGTAGAAGTCGTACGAGTTGTCGGTTTCGAGAAACCGCAGGTAGAGGAACGAGAAGTCGAGCGCGAGCTTCGGGCTGCGCTGGTAGCTCGCACCGAAGGTGAAGCCGGTCGAGTCGGGACGCGGTGTCTCGGGCGCGAAGTAGCCATCACGCACCGGGGTCTTGTCGATGTAGTAGCCGCCGCGGAGGGTCCACTTGGGGTCGCGCTCGTACGACAGACCGAGGCGCACGGTGTTGGCGTCCTGGTAGTTGCGCGGGTTGACCGAGGTGGGGACAGCGTTGGCGAAGTCGATGCGCAGCTCTTCGTAGTCGCTCCAGTAGGTGCGGTTGACGTCGAAGGCGAAGGTCATCTTGTCGGTCAACTCGTAGGCAAGGCCCACGGTCAGCTCGGCGGGCAACACGAGGTCGGCGTCGAAGGTGGTGTTGGAGAAGGTGCCTTGCAGGGACGCGGGCACGTTCTGGAACGTGGCCGATTCGCCGCGCGCCTCGAGATCCACTTTCGAGCGGTAGTTGATGCCGACGTTCAGGCGGTCTGTCGCGGTGGCCAGCAGACCAATGTTGTAGCCGTAGGACGTCACTTCGGACGCTTCGAGCGTGACGTTGGCGCGGTTGCCGTTCTCGTCGACGAGGCTCGTTGAGAGGTTGCGGTTGAACTCGACGCCACCGACGACGAGCGTCGGGCCGAAACCGAGGCTCACGGTGTCGCTCACGCGGTAACCGAGCGTCGGTTGGATGAACACCGAGGCCAGCTCGATTTCGTTCACGAGGTGAGAACCCGCCCAGTCGGTCGGCCACTTTACCGAGCTGCCGTAGGGGGTGTAGATGCCGAGTCCCCAGGACAGCGAGTCGCTGACTTTGCTGTTGTAGTAGAGGTTCAACGGGGTGGCGATACCGCTGTCAGTTTCGGCAGAGGCGCCGGTGTTGACGTTCTGGTACTTCGCTGTGGCGCTGAGCAGGTTCAGGCCGCCGATGAACTCCTTGTCATCGTCGAGCAGTACCGTGCTGCCCGGGT
Organism: Pseudomonadota bacterium; assembly: GCA_039196715.1. Classification (NCBI taxonomy): domain Bacteria; kingdom Pseudomonadati; phylum Pseudomonadota; species Pseudomonadota bacterium. Next base: position 31,562 of record JBCCUP010000042.1, on the reverse strand, counting down.
TGAAGAAAATCGACTCTGCGCTGTCCGTCAGCGCAACGCCGGTGTGGCCCATGCCTTGAGCGCGCTGCCCTTGCAGCGACACCCGGTATCCGCCTGCGTGCACCAAAGTGCTGGCGCAGAAGAGCGTCGTGACGACAAGTACTTTGTTCATAGGAGCTTGGTGGTTGGGTGGTGGGGCAAGGCTGGACGCCTTGCAGGGCGGCCCCGGGAAGCGAACAACGTGGGGCAGGTGTTTGTGTCCGCACAAGTATTCTGGAGCCGAAACCGGAAGTAAAGCGCAGACTGTGAATCCCGTCGCAATCCGCCTTCGTGGGCGGTGTCAGCGCACCGGCGCCTGGCTCAAGGGCGACACACCATAGCGCAACAGGCTGCGCAGGTGGAATCGAAATTGATTACCGGTCAGACACGGCTGTGTATCCGCGCTGTGCCGAAGCCGCGGTGCGACAGGCGGTGCGTGCAGCGGACTGGTGTTGCCCCACCGGTAGCCCAGCGCTGTCGTCGTGGCGGCGCGAACGTCAGCCGGCAGACCCCTTGTTGTCAGGCACGGAAGTCGTCTTTTTCGCTGTCGGAGTAGACCGCGCGTCGCAGCCTGTCCGAGCTGTCGTCGTGGTTGGCGAGTGCCGCGGCGTCGAGGTCGGACTTCGGCCCGTCGAGCAGATCGAAATGCCCGTACTCATCCACCCCCCGCACCAGCACCGCGGCGTCGCGCAGCTTGGTTTGGCGGACCGTCGTCGGGATGTACCGAATCGCGAGGCCGATGCGGCGGTCGTCGCTGGTGTTGGGGTGCGAGCCGTGAGCGAGCAGCACGTGGTGCAGCGAGAATTCGCCGGCACTCAGGACCACGTCGGCGGCGTCGTCCTCGTTGACGTTGACCGCGATCTCCTGGCCGCGCGTGAGCAGGTTGCTCTCGTCATACGTGTCTTCGTGTTGGATCTGGCCCTCCTTGTGCGAGCCGGCCAGGAATTTCATGGCACCGGATTCGATCGGCACGTCCGAGAGCGCCACCCACGCGGTGATGATGTGATCGTGCGGCTCCAGACCCCAGTAGGTCGCGTCCTGATGCCATGACACGAAATCGGGGGTCTTGGGTTCCTTGATGAAGAAGTTGGTTACCCAACAGAGGATGTTCGGGCCGATCACGTCCTGAACGCGGTCGAGGATCGCGGGCGCTCGGATGATCTCGTCTGCCCACGTGAACAGCAGGTGGGTCTGGTGTCGCCATTTGTGCTGCAGCGGGCCACCGTGCTCGGCTTCGTGGGCCTCGAGCCGGTCGCGGTAGCCGCGTGCCTGCTCGGCGGTCATGCCGCGAAACGGAAATGCGAAGCCTTCGTTCTCGTACGCTGTTTTCAGGGCGGTGCCGGTGGGCATGGCGGGTTCCTCGGGGTGCGTTGTGCGCTGCGGCCCGGCGGGCCACTGGTCGCGTCCAGTGTGAGGCCTGCACTATACCGCAGGGTGCCCGCCGCGGCGCAGGTCTCGCCGCAGTGCTGCGAGCGGGCGTGCGACGCGATTCCGACCTCGCCTAGCCGGCGCCGCTGCAGTGGCGGTTCACGACGCGCTGAACCATGGGCGCAAAGTGTGCGAAATCCGGCGTGATCATGTCCGGGTCCTTGCCGGCGTCGTCGAGCAGGCGAACCAACACGATTTCCTTGAGGTTCGGGTTCGACTCGAAACGCCGCACTTCGTCCTCGTCCATGGGGCCGCCCTGCAGGTTCAGTGAGTGCACCGATGCGTCGGAGAGCTGCTTTAGGTACGCAGGCCGCGTGGCGCACAGGTAGCGTTTGGCCGCGACGTGGTAGCGCACGCAGTCGGTCACGAGCGTCGGAAAGAACCGCTCGAGTACGTGTGCCCCGGCCTCCTCGTGGTAACGGTCCTCGGTGTCTGCCATCGAGAAGCTGCCGAATTCGGACGTGAAATGGCCGATGTCGTGCAACAGGGCACTGACCACGATGGTTTCGTCCAAACCCTGTTTTTCGGCGAGTGTGGCGCCCTGCAACATGTGCTGTGCCATGGTCACGGGCTCGCCAAGGTACTCCGCGTCACCGCAGCGCGAGAAGATGTCGGCGATGAAATCAACCACGGTGTCGGCGGAGAGGGTGTCTGCGATGTGAGCGCTCATGCGCTCTCGGCCTCGAGTGCTGCGAGCGTCGACAACAGGCCATCCTTGTCGGCGTAGCACCCCTGTAGCCAGCGGGTGCCGACACCGGAGTATGCTTTTCGTGCGTGCAGTACACGCGTGTTGTCGACGATGAAACACGCACCGGGCTCGAGTCGAAAGCGCACTTCCATCGCCGCGTCGTCGACGATTTCGCCGAAGCGCCGGTAGGCAGCGTAGTAGGTTTGCATATCGTCAAAGGCGACGTCCGTGATGGCGGCCGTCGAACGGTTGTTGAACCGCACACCGATCAATTCACCGTCGGGGGCGAGCTCGATCATGGGGCGTCGGGCCTGCAATTTAACTCCGGCTTCTCCGGCGTACTCGAAGCGGGCGCAATTGTCTGCCAGCACATCGAACCAGGCCGGGTGCTCCGCGCGCAGTGCCTCTGCAACACGGAATCCGTCGACCACCATGTTTTCACCGCCGTCGGCGGAATTCTCGAGGCAATAGAGAATTTGCAGGGTTGGCACAGGATCGCGGTAGGGGTTGTCGGTGTGCGCCTGCAGGCCGAGACCGGTGAAGGCCAGGTTCGACGGGTTGACCTCGGTTCGCACTTCGAAGTGGCGCCCGTAGTTGGTCTCGCGCACGTGGCCAAACAGCTTGACGATGTGCATCAGTGACTGCGGATCCTCCGGCCCGCCGCTCACCGTGCCGAAGCCGAAGCGGGCCACACCGGCCAGCCAGTCCCGCAACTGCCTGCGAGACTGGCGCAAGTCGTTGAAATCGGCTCGCGGGTAGCGCGCATTCAGCGCGCCGTCCCAGGTCTTCGTGTGCGTGGGCAACCAGCCGCGCGTGCGGGGGTGAGGGTGGTCGTAGGCGTGTCGAAACAACCAGTCGAGATTGAAGTCAACCACCTTGTTTTCCGGCTCGAATCGCACCGTCAGTTGCTCGGCGGTGACCGAGGCATCGGCAACGCGCGTGTCGGCTGGAATGTCGCGCAGCGCGATCAAGCGCTGGCCGTTGCCGGGTGACCGTGTCGCGCTGTCCGGCGCGTTGTCGCGCAGCCACACGGCGTGAAACCGTGACGTCTGGCCCCCGGTGTCCAAGGTCAGGAACTGTTTGTCGTCAGAGACGGATACGGCAACCATGGTCAGCCCCTTCGGCTTGTGTGAGGGTGCAGTCTTTCGCGCGTCCGTGGGAATTGTGCGACTGCCGCACGCGAAGCTCAATGGCAAATCAGCGGAATGGTCGTGCTCAACATGAACGCGGTGTTCGGATGCTGACGCACGCGCTCGATCGCCGGACTCTGCGCGTGGCTGAAGGTGATGCGACCGATGCCGCCGATGTTGCCGGCGTTCAGCGCGAGAATGTCCGCGTCCGCGCGGGCGAGTGTCTCGAGGGTGGCGAAATCGTCGTAGCTGATCAGGTAGCTTGCTTCGCCGGGCGGCACCTCGGTCATGAGGTCGAATCGGGCGCGCGATGCGTCGAGGTAGGCGTCCATGAACGCCGGCAGTGCGCGCGCCGACAGCGCCAGCAGCACGCCGGCGCAGAACCCACACGCGATCCAGCGGACGGCCGAGCGCGAGGCCGTGGTCACGCGAGCGCCCAGGCGTTCCAAGCGAGGCCCGCGACCACCGAGCCGATCAGGCCGAGCGCGATGTAGACCGAAAACACGCGCGGTTTCACCAGTGCCCAGACCGCCACTGCGGCCGGGATGCAGCTCACGCCGCCGGCGAGCGCAAAGGCCATGGCAGCGCCTGGCACCATGCCTTGTTCGATCAAGGTCGCGAGCAGCGGCGCCGCCGCGTAGCCGTTGAGGTAGGCCGGGCCGCCGATCAGCGCGCCGATCAGGATGGGCTGGATACCCTCGCCACCAACCGCGCCGGCCACCCATTCGGCCGGCAGGTGGCGGATCATCAGCGACTCGAGCAGGTAGGCGAGCAGCAGCCACTTGAACAGGAACAGCGCGTTGTCGGTGGCCGACTTGGCGAAGACCGCACGGCGATCGGCGTCCTGCCAGAAGCGCCAGTTCGGTTGCGCGTCCGGTTCGAGCAGGGCGTTGCCGCCGCCCGGTCCGCTGCCGCAGCAACTCGTTGTTGGGGCCCACTCGGGCCGAAGGGCGTTCGCCACCAGGCGCGTGCGCGACAGCGCCATCACGACAAATCCGCCGAACAGGCCCAGGCTGATCGCCGCGAGCGTTTTGGCAACCGCGAACTCGAGGCCGAGCGCGCTGGCGGTGATCGAGAACATCGCCGGGTCCATGAGCGGCGAGCTGAGCCACAGCGCCATGACCGCCGAGAGCGGCACGCCCATCGTGAGCAGCGCGGCGATGAACGGGATGATCTCGCACGAGCAGAATGGCGCGAGGCCACCGACCACCGCAGCGAGCAGAATCATCCGGTACTCCGGGCCGCTGAACACGCCGGCGATGCGGCTCTCGGCGCCGGACGCCTGAATCCAGGCGAGCGAGATCACCGCAAAGGCGATGAACACACCGGTGTGCAACAGGTTGCTCACCGTGTTGCCGAGCACCGGCAGCAGGTCGGCCGGGATGACCACGGCGGTGGCGAGCACGACCACGATGCTCGCCCACCAGGCGGGATCGAGTTGCGGCATCTGGCGGCCGACCCATCTGACGCGGTCGAGTACGTGTTCCATGCTCAGTGTCCTCGCGCGCGGGCGCGGTGGTGTTCAGTGTGTCGGCAGCCCTGGCAGTCTTCACAGCACTCGGAGAGCAGAAAGTCCGACAAGGTCTGCACCTGGTCAAACGTTGCCGAACAGACGATGCTTCGGCCACGCTTCTCCTGCGTGACCAGGCCCGCTTGGGCAAGCGCGCGCAGGTGGTGGGTGAGCGTGGAGCCGCCGATGCCGCAGCGCGCGGCGAGCTCGCCGACCGCGAGGCCCGGTTCGCCAGCGCGGACCAGCGTGGTCAGGACCTGCAGGCGCGGCTCGGACCCGAGCGCGGCGAAGGCGCGGGCGGCATCGGCGAGGGCAACAGTTGAATCGTTTGAAATTTCCATAGTTCGAAATATATAGAAATATGAAAATAAATCAAGAGCACACACCGCGCCACCGGGCGGGCCACTGATGCACCGGGTCGAGACTGTCGTGGTTGGGGCCGGTGTCGTCGGGCTCGCCTGCGCGCGTGCGCTGGCGCAAGCCGGCCGCGAGGTGGTCTTGCTCGATGCGGCCGAAGACATCGGCACCGGTGTCAGCGCGCGCAGTTCGGAGGTGATCCACGGCGGGCTCTACTACCCGCCGGGCAGCCTCAAGGCGACGCTGTGCGTCGAGGGCAAGGCGCTGCTCTACCGCTACTGTGACGCCCACGGGGTCGGCCACCGTCGCTGCGGCAAGTGGCTGGTGGCGTCCGACGAGGCCGAGTGGGCACAGCTCGAGCGCATCCGCGAGAATGCGGCTGAAAACGGGGTTACCGATCTCGAACCGGTGTCGCGCGAGGCCGTCCGGGCGCTCGAGCCGCACTTGCAGTGCGCCGGTGTGCTGCACTCGCCCTCTACCGGTGTTGTAGACAGCCACGGCTTGATGCTCGCCTACCTCGGCGACATTGAGGACGCCGGCGGCGCGTTCGCACGCCGGAGCCGTGTGACCAGCGCCGAATGTGTGTTTGACGGTTTCCGCCTGCGTATCGACGGTGAGGTGGAACCGCTCTGTTGTCGGGAGTTGATCAACGCGGCCGGGCTCGGCGCCATACCGCTGGCCAGGGCCATTGAGGGCCTGCCGTCCGACACCGTGCCGACGGCCTACTATGCCAAGGGCCAGTATTTTCGCTGCGGCATACGGGCGCCGTTCTCGCGCCTCATCTACCCCGTGCCGCAACCCGGCGGCCTCGGCATCCACCTGACCCTGGACCTCGACGGCCAGGCGCGCTTCGGGCCGGACGTGCAGTGGGTCAGAGCGCCGGAGTACAGCGTTGACCCTGCCTCGGCGAGCCTTTTCGACACCGCCATACGCCGTTACTGGCCAGGTCTGCCGGCCAACAGCCTGCGGCCCGACTACGCCGGTGTTCGCCCGAAGATTGCCGGTCCGGGCGAGCCTGCCGCCGACTTCCAACTATCCGACGAAACGCATCACGGTGTCCCGGGCTACATCGGGCTCTACGGCATCGAGTCGCCGGGGTTGACGGCCTCGCTCGCGATCGGAGCCCGGGCTGTGGTGGCGCTCGGTGGGTGACGCGGGCGGTTGCCACCCGTGCAACGGGGGATTGGCCGGCGTCCTTCGTGCAACGGCGAAAAGACGCCCTTCGCGGGAGCAGGAGACAGCGCATGCGTTTGGTTGACCGAATCGTCAGGGTGATCGCCGAAGTCGGTGCGAGCGCCAACACGGCATTCGACCCGACGAGCCTTGGCGACGACGTGGCCTTGCACACCGCGTGGACACCGCTCAAGGGCGGTGGCACGAACCTGCACACCCACGTGCTGAGGTCCCACAGCACGTGGCACGTCGCCTTTGTACCGCGGCGCTGGGCGCTCGCCTTTCCGGCGGTCTTCATTGTGGTTGGCGTCGGTGCGGCGGTGGCGATCGGATCGCAAGCGTCGTCCGAAGGGCCTCTGGCGGTTGCGTTCGGGTTGCTGTTCGGCCTGGTGTTTGCCGGTGCAGGCGTGCTGATCCTGCGCAGCTGGCTCCAGCCTCGGCACTTTGATCGAACGCTCGGCTACTACTGGCAGGGGCGGGCCCGGCACGGTGGCCACGGCATCGAAACCCTGCAAGCGCACTGTCGGCTGGACGAGATCCACGCCGTGCAACTGATTCGAGAGCGGTGCAGCGGCAAGAACCACACGTACTACAGCTACGAGCTCAACCTCGTCAAACACGACGGCAGCCGGTTGAACGTGGTCGACCACGGCAAGATCGTGGCCCTGCGTGACGATGCGGCGCAGCTCGCCACACTGCTGGATGTCCCACTCTGGGATGCCACGCAGGCAACGGCGGCAAAGCTGATGGCGGCGTAGTCGCGGTGCAAGGGGCCAGTGTGTTGGTCGCGAGACAAGTGGGCGCGACCCACCTTGACACCGCGTTCCACTCGGAAACACGCCGGCACGTGGGTGGCTTGCGGTGGCCGGACAGGGCAGTGGCAACCCAGTCGAGGCTGAAGCACGTGGTGCCTGCCGCGTTGAGCCAGACCCTCGATGCGGTGTGTGACGGTGTGTCGTACCGTATCGACCACACGCACGACGCGCGGGGATACGGCGGCAACCGTGTGCGGTGCCGGTTGACGCGCGAGCCGGACGTGCTCGCAACCGCCCAGGTGGCACAACCGCGCGGTCTGTTCAGGCGACCGGTGATCCGGCTTGAGTCACCGGTCGGGGGTGGGCTGGCCAACGCCGGCCACGTCGGCGTGCACCACGCGAGACGGTGTGGCAATGACGCGCAGGGCCACGTCCGCACGCGGGGCGGCCCGAGGCTGACCCGCGAGCACGTTATGGCGTTACCTGACACCCTCGGTGGGGCCAGTTCAGGTGTGCCTGCATGCGCTCATTGTGGTGCGCGAGTACCCTCAGCGGGGCGAGCACGCACGCGCCCTGGCACGTCGGCGTTGTCTTTCAACACAGCAGGAGGTCTGACATGACAGCACCCCCAGCCCTTGGCACGATAACGCCCTACTTCACCGTGACGGACGCGGATGCGCTGATTGCGTTCACCGTGACGGTGTTCGATGGCGAGGTCGTCAAGGAAGACCGCTACGCGGATGGCACGGTGCAACACGCACGCGTTCGCATCGGGGATTCCATTCTGATGCTGAATCAGGCAACGGCGGCGTTCTCCGCCAATGTGTCGCAGATGCACCTGTTTGTGGAGACCGTCGAGGGTGTCTACACGGCAGCCTTGCGAGCCGGCGCTGTCAGCGTCATGGCACCGAATATCAGGCCCCATGGCGACCTCATGGCTGGCGTGGTGGACCCCTGCGGCAACCTGTGGTGGATCGCGCAGCCGCGCACGGGCGAACCCGATCGCGACACGCCGACACACGCTGCATGAAACGCGTCTTTTTTCTGATTGCCGCTTACGTGTTTGTCGGGCTCGCAATCATCGGCGTTTTCTTGCCCGGCATTCCCACCGTGCCGTTCCTGTTGCTTGCGGCGTGGTGCTCGGCACGGGGCTCTGAGCGACTGCACCGCTGGTTGTACTCGCACCCGCACTTCGGGAACCTGTTGACCAACTGGGAGGAGCAAGGGGCCGTGTCTCGCAAGAACAAGACAGTCGCCATCGTCATGCTGGTCGCGAGCTGGGTGTTTCTCTATTTCACACTCTCGAGCTTGTGGGTGCTTGGCGGTATCACGCTGATCTTTCTGTCGGTCTCAACGTTTCTGTTGACGCGGCCCGAGCCGCGTTGAGGCGGACGCCGCGTTGCCCAACGCGCGGTCGCAGGCGTGTGCTCGGGTGCCACACAGGCACACAGCACACGGATCTGGCGACCCGCCAGGCTTTGGGTACTCGGTCAGGACGTCGGCTTTTGCGCGAAGCGCTTGTTGAACTTCGCAATCCGCCCGTCGTTCTGCCTGACACGGTGCTTGCCCGTGTACACCGGGTGAGACGCGCTCGAAATGTCGATGGGGACGTACGGATAGGTGTGCCCCTCGTACTCGGCGGTTCGGGTGGTCGCGATGGTTGAGCCAACGAGAAAGTAGGTGTCGGCGCCGGTGTCGTGAAACAGCACGTCGCGGTACTCGGGGTGAATGTCGGGCTTCATGGCATGGTGTCTCTGGGTGGTGTGTTGTGCGCGTCCGCGTGGTGGTGGAGCGCGCATGTGTTTCGGGTGTGTGTAGCCTCGGGCGGCACCGCCAGCGTGGCCTGATGGTTCAATCGGCAAAATCCAATGACAGCAGCAACCTGCGCTCACCTGGTGCAACAGCGGGCGAGCGGTGCACCAGGCCAGTGGTCTCATCGTCATGCCAGAGCGCGCCCTTGATCAGGGCGACGTCGCCGGTGTCGAGCTGCTGGATATCGGCTGGACTCTGATACAGGCCCGACACGGCATCGGGTTTGCCGCCGCTGCGGGCGCCGAGTTTGGAGCGGTTCACCTTGTTGTGCGGCAGCCACTCGGTCGCACTGCCGTGGTACGTGGTGAGCAGACGGCAGGGCATGCGGTCAACGTGAAAACGCGGGCACATTGCCCTGTCAATGGTAGCCAGGCGCAGACCGGCACGTTCCAAATTGAACAAACAGCAGTACATGTCGACGAGTTCGGCGATGTCGTTGCTCAGCTGGCTGGGCAAGGTGCCGCGGGTCGCGTCCTTGAGCGCCGAGTGCGTCGTGTCCGGTGCGACCACGACCGCTGCCGAGAGCGTCGGGTTGGCCGCCAGAAACCCGACCACCGCATCGGTGAGCAGGGTTTCGGGTGGGCGCTGCCAGACGGCGATGCTGATGTCAGCATCGTAGATATCGGCCAGCACACCGGGTTTGCTGCCGCTTGCCAGGCGCATCTTTGCGGCCCGGTCTGCCGGGTCGAAGAGGCCATAAACGACATTCTCAGCGGGTGCGGGGTTCATGTCTTGTGTGCCTGTGGAGTGTGGTCAGCGCGCGGCAACGGGGCGTGGCGCCGGCAATCGGCAGTTGCATGCTACGTACATTATAACATAACAGCAGGTTGTCAGGCCGGTGCCAGAACGCGGGCGGTGCCCGCAGTTGCACGCCCTGTGGGGTCCCGTGCAAAGCGCGTTTGACTTACACTCCTCACCCCGTTTTCGTGGAGCAGCACTGAGGTGGATCAGGACATCGCCGCACAATTCGACGCTTGGAACAGCGCGTTACAGACCGGTGACCCGAAACAGGTTGCGGCCTTGTACGACGTCAATGCCATCCTGTTGCCGACCGTGTCCAACCAGGTGCGTCACTCGCCCGCCGAAATCGAAGATTACTTCGTCGGTTTTCTGGCGAAGGGGCCGGTGGGCACGATCGACGAGGCCAATATCCGGAGCTTCGGCCAGATCGCCGTGAACTCCGGCGCGTACACCTTCACCTTTGCCGACGGCAGCACTGTGCCCGGGCGTTTCACCTTCGTCTATCGGTGGAACGGCCAGCGCTGGATGATCATCGAGCACCACTCCTCGCGCATGCCGGAATAAGCCCGGCGCGGTGGTGCCGCGCCGGCCCGTGGTTTCAGCGAGCCCGGGGGGTGTAAAGCTGGACGACACCGGTGATGTTGTCTGCGCCGTACCCGCGATCGACGCCTGCCGTGTAAACGCCACCGGCAGCGTCGGCCAACGGCACCGACGCGGCTGATGCCGCGATCAGGCCGAAATCCTTGGCGACCAGGTCGATCGGAAACGCCGGTGCCCAGTGGCCCGCGAGCATGGCCTCTGCAGCGGCCTTTGCTGCCGGGCTGCAGACCGGGGTGCTGCCGAGGACCGCTACGGCGGCGTTCGTGTCCAGGCCCGCCCTCGCTGCAAAGCCGATCAGCTCGGCCACGGCGGCGAGCTGCACCCCGAACAGCGCGTTGACCAGGAGCTTCAGTGTGGTGCCCGAGCCCACGTCACCGGTGTGGTGCACGGCACCGGACAGGGGTTGCAATACTGGCGTGATGGCGTCAACCGCGGCACCTGGACCGCCGGCGAAGAACAGCAGGGCGCCGGCGTCGGCCTGGGGTCGCGAGCCGGCGAGCGGCGCATCGACCAGTGTCCGTTTTGCCTGCCCGAAGGCGGTGGCCAGCGCCGTCACGTGCGGCAGCGACACGGTGGAACACTCGACGGCGATGCTGTGTTCGCCGAGGGCCTGCAACGCGCCGTCGACCGGGTCCAGCCAGACCCGCTCGGAGGCGGTGTCGTCGCGCACCATCGATAGCACGATGTCAGCACCACGCGCCGCGGTACGCGGTGAGTCCGCCGGGGTCGCACCGCGGTCCACCAGCGGCTGCACACGGCCCGCACCGCGGTTCCAGACGGTCACGGGGTGGCCTGCTTCAAGCAACCGGGCGGCCATGCGGCTGCCCATTGCGCCGAGGCCGAGAAAAGCGATCGTGGTCATGTGGGGTCTCCCGTCACGGTGGTGGGCCTGAGCCGGGCGCGTGCCCGGTGTGTCAGGGGTATAGAGAGCCTGAATGACGCGATAAATAAGATAAATATCGATTCTTGGTTTACATAAGTGCAGAATACGCACTAATGAACCTGGACACCTTGCGGCTCTTCATCGATGTCGCCAACCGGTTGAGCTTCGCGGCCGTGGCTGACGAGCACGGGATCAGCGCGTCCTCGGTGTCACGTGCGATTGCGCAGCTGGAGCAGTCCCTTGGCGTGCGGTTGTTCCAACGCACCACCCGCACCATGTCGTTGACCGAATCGGGCGCGCTCTATGCGCAGCACGTGGCTGGGATCATCGAGGCACTGGCGCACGCGGAGGATCAGGCTCGGTCGGTCAGCCGTGGCCCGGCGGGGACCCTGCGGCTGACCGCGTCCGTTGCGTTCGGTGAGCGGGTGATCGTGCCCCTGATCGGTGATTTCAAGGCACGCTACCCGGAGCTCAAGCTCGACCTGCTGTTCACCGACACCGCGGTTGACCTGGTCGATGCCGGCGTCGACCTCGCCGTCCGGCTCGGTCCCCGGCCGTCAGGTGATGTGGTTGCGACGCGGCTGTGCGCGACACGCTACCGTGTGGTTGCGAGCCCGACCTACGTCGAGACTGCAGCCACCATTCGCGTGCCGGAGGACCTCGCGCATCACCCCTGCACGGTGTTTGCGCTGCCCGGGTTTCGCTCGTGCTGGCGCTTTCGCGCGCTGCACGGCGGCGGAGGCCATGACACCGCCGTCGACATCTCGGCAGAAACCACCGTCACGTCGGCGTTGAGCCTACGCTCGATCGTGCTCGGTGGCGGGGGGCCCGCACTGCTCGCCGGTTGGCTGATCGGTGACGACATTGCAGCTGGCCGTCTGGTTGATGTGCTGCCAGAGCACCAGGCGACCGCAACCGATTTCGACACAGCGGCATGGCTCGTGTACCCCAGCCGCGCCTACCTTCCAAGCAAGGTGCGCGTCGCCATTGATTTCCTCAAATCACGGGTGTCGGTGGTGCCGGGTTGAGCGACCTTGTCGCCCTTTGCGGATGCACTGTCGGCGGCAGATAATGGGCTGTAAATTACCTGGAGGCTACCGTGGCACGCATTCCACCGCTTGCAATCGAAGACATCGAGGCCGACGACATCAAGGCGCGCTTCGAGCACTACCGCAACACGCGCGGGTTCACCCCGCACAGCATCATGACCATGGTGCGCCGCCCGAACATCGTGCGCGCCTTCATGGCGCTCAATCAGGCAGTGCTCTACGAGGGCACGGTCAGCGAAGAGCTCAAGATGCTGGTCAGTCTGATTGCGTCGCAGGCGTCGGGCTGCACGTATTGCCAGGCGCACATGGCCAACCTGTCGAGCCGGTACCAGGCGAGCGACGAGAAGATCCGTGCCGTCTGGTCTTTTCAGACCAGTGAACTCTTCAGCGACGCGGAGCGTGCTGCGCTGACGTTGGCCTACCACAGTGCCCTGGTGCCGAACGAAGCAACGGATGCCGATTTCGACCGCCTGAAGGCCCACTTTGACGACGATCAGATCGTTGAGATCGTCGCGGCCATTTCACTCTTCGGCTACCTCAACCGCTGGAACGACACCATGGCGACCGAGCTCGAGGAACACGCCATCGACGTCGCCGAGCGCAGCATCTCTTCGGTCGGCTGGACCCTCGGCAAACACGCGGCGGACGCCTAGCGCCTGCCAGTGGCCCGGTTTGCCTGCGCTGCCGGGCGTGTCGTTGCGTTGCCGTGGGTTGCGCCAGCGGCTGCTCGCGCAATGCACCCGGCGGGGGCGTCTGGCTCCCTCGCCGGCGGGTTGACGGGCCGCTAGCCGAAGTTGCCGTTCAACCCGAAGACGTCGCTGTCGCGGCGCAACCGGTTGTTGGCCATGACCAGCGTCGCCGCGTGCGCCTCGAGCAACTCCGCACGTCGGGTGGCATCGCGCGTGCTCTCGAGAGCGCCGAGGATCGCCGCGAGGGTTTCGGCGGTGTCGCGCAAGCGGGTCAATGCCTCGCCGTCCGCCGTCCGACGTGCGATCGCCGACGGTGAGACCTTGCCGACCCCGGCGACCGTGTGCGCGCCTCCGTCGCTGTAGCCCGGCGGGATGTCGCCCTTGACGTTGACCACCGTGCGGTAGCGGATCGCATTCAGCAACTGGTTCACTGCCTGGATTGCACCGGCAACACGCGATGTGTGCTCCGTGTCGGCAGCTGCGTGCGGCAACAGCTCCAGTCGGCCCGGGAACGCATCGAGCAGCGGGCGGTAGGGCACCATCGGACCAGACAAGCTGCCGTCCTCGGCGACGAACAGGTCGGCGTCGATCGCGGCGTAGCGTACCCGGCCCGCCGTCATGGCGTCACGCAACGCGTCCGCGTCGACCACTTCTCCACGGTCGTAGTTGATCAGCACCGCGCCAGGGTTGAGTTGGCTCAGCACCGCGGCATCGACGAGCCCGGCGTTGGCGAAGCGACCGTCGGCGCCCTTGGCGCCGAGGCCGGTGTGCGGTGAGAGCACGTCGGCGCCCTCGGCCGCCGCTGCCGGTGTCGCTGCGTAGCGAAAACCCTCGGACTCGATCCAGGCCTGGTGACGCGCACGCGCGTGCACGGTCACGTCCATGCCAAAGGCTTTGCCGAGCAGGGCGACCTCACGGCCGATGTTGCCGTAACCGATCACACCCAGGCGCTTGCCCTCGAGCTTTTGCGTGGGGTATTCGCACAAGTGCTTGCCGGTGTCGAAGTCGCCGGCGACGACTCGCGCATGCATCCCGGCCACGTCGAGATCGGGCACGACCTTGAGCAGCGCTTTCATCACACTCTGCGCAGTCGCCCGGCTGTTGAAGCTCGGTGTGTTCATCAGCGGCGCCGACCCGCCGGCGCCGTCGCCGCCGCCCCAGCAGGCGCAGGCCATGTTGCCGGTGCCGGCGCCGATCCGCACACCGCCTTCGGGGAAGGTGGCGTTGGCGGGCAGAAAAGTCGCGGCAGCGATCACGGCGTCGTACTGGTTGTCGCAGCACGCTGCCGTCAATTCGGCTTCGGTGGACAGGTTGGGCAGGTAGAAGAAGTGCTGGCCCGGCGGCAGTTCACGGCCATCCCAGGCGCCGTCGGTGAAGCTCGCGCCCTCTGCCTCGATGTGTGCCCTGACCTCGGAGGGGTCGGGCTTGCCATCGGCGTCGAAGGACAGGCCAACGAGGTCAGCGATCAGGATGCGATACGCTCTCGACGGGTCGTCGACGCGCGCTGCCGGCCCAGACACGGTGTCGGCGTCGAAGTGGACGCCCTCGGTGGCGAGCTCCTCCTCGAGCACCACGATTTTGGCGCGGTGGTAGGCGTAGCTGATGTTCTCGAGCAGGCGCTCGATGTCGTCGGCGTCGCGGATACCGTTGATCCACGCTCGGTAGTCGCCCGGGGTACCGGGGAAGGCGTTGACGTAGCGCGCTGCGTCGAGCCCCGGCTCGTGGTCGCCATTGGGGTGCGTAATGCCTTCGTAGCCCAGCAACTGTTTCGAGCGCGCGATGATGCGTGCATGCAGGCCGGCGTCCGTGATGCCGGGGTCATTGACGGCGAGCAAGGTCACTGCAGCGCCCCGCTTGTCCGCGTTTGCAACCCCGGCTTGCAGCAGAGACTGTCCTTCGAGCCAGTCGGTGATACGTTGGCGGTTGGCCGCCGAGCGCGCGTTCATGTTGCTGACCGGGCCAATCAGCTTCTCGACGCGCAGCAGGCAATAGGTGGTCTCGGCAAACGCAAGGGATGAGAAGGTGTTGATTACGCCGCCTGTCATCTTGTGGGCGGCGGCGTCGTAGAACGGTCCCAGGCCGACAGACTGGTCACCTGTCAGCGGCTTCTTCGCGTCAGTCGGCACCACCAGTTTCAATTGCCGTGCGATGGCCCACGCCGGGTTTTTCTGGTTGTCGTCGATCAACTGCATCGCGGCCGGGGTGAACGAGGCAAGGAAGTAGCCGGACACCCCGCCAATGGCTTTCTGAAAGGGCGTGAATATGCAGCACTTCTGCATGAAGTCATCGACCACCGGCTGACTCCAGGGCATGGCGCCGAGCATGGATGTCGCATCGATCATGGCGTGGCGATTGGCCGGGTCGCCGCCCAACCACGTGAGCAGGGAGGCGACTTCGGACTCGGTGTAGGTCGTGGCGCCGGTGGTCTCGTGGCCGACACCGACGAACAGGGTAATGCCGAGTGCCTCGAGTTCGTCCGCCGACGGAATGCTGCCCTCGGCGTCGGCAAAGTGGATCTTGTCGGCGTTGCCGTTGGCCGCAAACTGCTGCAACTCCAGAATCTGTGTGCCCCAGCTCTGACGGAAAAAACCGCCACGGGCGGCCGCCTCGGATTCGGGTCGCGGCGTGTCGACGAACACCCGTTGGTGCTCGAGGTTCGGGTTCATCAGGTGCATGATCGCCACCGTGAAGCCCGAGTGACCGCCCCCGAGGCCGACGGCCATCGGGTTCGCTTCGGGCAAACCGAAGTACCGGTGGATGTGGTGCATCATGTCCAGCAGAATCGCGTCGGCCGGGTAGCCGCGGTGCATCGATCGACCGATTTCGGCTGTCGTCAAGGGCCCGAGATCCCGGCCGGTGTCGTCGAGCTTGCGGTAGGTCTCCTCCAACCAGCGGTCAAAGGCAAAGCGGTTCTCACGCCCGACCATCTCGTCTGTGACCACGTCCGTGATGGGCCCGACGCCGAAAAACGGGTTGACGGTGCGCGCGGGCGCGCCGTGCCGGGTGGCCTCGCGCGATGCAGCGCGTTGCGATTCGAGGTCGTGCATGGTGGTCGGGTCTCTGGTTGTCGGGTTGGATCGCCGAGCAGTGGCGCTGTGAGAAGATGCGGGCCGCACGATGGGGCAAACCGGCGCACCGCGTTGGTGCATTCGCGACCTGTATTGGTGTCGTACTGCTGTTTTCCGGAAGAATGCGCGCCCGGGCGTGATGTGCGTCACATCGGTGCCGGCGTCGACCGGCGGGATCGGGCCGATTGTCGCTGAACTCCTGGGCTATTCTGTGGGTCACACCCGTCTGGGACGGCGGTGTTGGCCGTTCGACGGCGCAACCCACGACTCCCGGTCGGGACGCAGAGACGGTACCTGAGCGAACATGAGCGAATTGATTGGGGTGGCCCTCACCTTCTGTGGTGTGTTCATCTGGATGCTGCCGGCCGTTTTGATCGCAGACTCCCCGCGCACACACGGGGGCGAGAAGGCAGCCTGGATCGCGGGCGTTGTACTGGGCTCGTGGGCGACCTGGATCGCGTTCTCGATCTATGCGCCGCTGCGGCGCAGCTACTACTGACCGGTCACCTGGCGGGTCTCGGGTGCGTCGGGCTCACGCGCCGCGCGGCGCCGACAACAGCCACAAACCGAACAGCGTGTAGGCCACCATGAACACCGCGAGCGGCAACTGGCTGAGTGCGGTCTTGCGGTTGTCGTTGAGCAGCGACGCCATGACGCGGTGGGCGGAGAGCAGCGAGATGACGTGGCCCAGTACCACGGCGGTGGCTTGGGCGAAGTAGATGCGGGCGACCGAGTCGGGCGTGTTGAAGAAGCCGGTCGTGACGTAGAAGGTGTCGTAGCCGAGCAGGCGCCAACCGGACGCAAACGGGTCGTTTAGCGAGGCGAGCGTGTACTGGCCGGTGACCAAAATGGTCGTGAGGTAGTGGGCGAAATGGTAGCCCACTGCGATCGGCAACAGTGTCGGCGCGAGGCGGGCAAACACCAACCGGAACGGCAGCTGCGCGCGGGCCAACGCCAAGCCTGTCACGATGCAGACGCTGAACAACACGATCAGCAGGGCGTTGCCGAGTGCAATGCCCGCGAGTGTCTGCGGGATCACGGCGGAACGCCCGGGAAACTCCAGCGGGTTCACGCCCAGCAGCCCGAGCCAGAAAAAGGTTTCGTTGAACCCGTCAAAGCTGCTGGTGCCGAGCAACAGCAACACGAACACCGCGAGGCTCAGCGAGGTGTCCCGGCGGTGGCTCAACTGCCAGCCTGGCAGGCCGACGTGCAGCGCACGCGCCCGACGGCCACACACCGCCGACTGCGCGAACTGTGTCATCAACACCGACGCGAACTCGCCGTAGGTGCGCCACGCGGTCTCGCCGAAGAGCAGCATCGCGACCAGAGCCACCAACCAGTAGAGCGCAACGACCGACGCGAGCACCGCCGGGTCGTCGGGCGCAGGGTGGGCCAGCAGGAACGCGGAGAAGAGCACGAAGCCGACCACCGCGGGCGCGTGCCCGAGCCGCGCGGGGTAGGTCAGTGTCGCTCGCATACCGAATGCGCTGGTCAACAGCGCTACCACACCCGACCAGGGGTTGAGCCACCGCCAGAGGTTGCCGAGCAGCCCGTTCAGCACCACCAGAATCACCCACCACACCGACCAGATCAGCAAGGGCAGCGGGTTGGTCAGCGGGTCGCGTGAACCGGTGAGCCCAGCCACGAGCGCGATCACGAGAACAACGAACGAGCTGAGGCTGACGGCGTGCCGTGCGCCGGTGCAGTCGCACGCAAGCAGCCGCCCGTGCGAGAACCGTGTGAGTTGGATAGCGAGTGCCGGCACGGCGAGGAACAGCACGGTCAGCGCGACGATGGTGACACCCACCGTGTTGTAGACGTCCGTGGGCAAGAGCAGGACCAGTTGCTGGCTGGAAGCGTGGCTCCACGCCAGGGCGGGGCAGAGCAGACACAGGGCAATCGCCAGGGCGCGGAGCGGCATAGGGCGGGACGCAATCGGCAGGCACTGTTTCCATGCTAATGTAAGCGCGTTTCAAGTCGCAAATGGCACAGCGGATGAGGCACAGCGCGGCGCGGCTGCTCGCAGGCGTGGTCATCCTGGGTGCGGTTCTCGGGGTCGGGTCCGCGTTCTGGTTTGGTGCGAGCAACCAGGCCCGCCACATCGTGGCTTCGGCCGGTCTGGCCGTGCCGATGGCCGGGGCCATGCCCGGGCTCATGGTCACCCTGAGCCTGACCAATACCGGTGAGGCCGTCACGTTCAGCGCGCTCAGTTCGCCGGACGCTGGCATCACCCACATCATGGGCGGTGAGCTCGCGTCCGTGGTGGTGCCGGGCGGTGGCACCGTCGACTTCGCGCTCGACGGCGCTCACATCATGATGATGGCCGTGTCGGGCGATCTGAGAGCCGGTCGACTGATCCCGTTGCAGTTCACCCTCGGTGACGGCTCGGTGCTCAAGACCCAGGTTACGGTGGCTGACGCCGACCCGGTGGACCACAGCCTGCACGCGGGCATGGCCGGCATGCCGATCGAACCGGCGCCGCTGATTTCGCTGACCCCCCTGCGCGACAGCGCGTCCGGTCCGTGGCGCATCACGGCCGCCGTGGACCACTTCGTGTTCGATACCGAGCGTGTCGACACCGAGCACGTACCGGGTGCCGGCCACGGCCATCTCTACCTGAACGGCGTCAAACTCGGCCGCTACTGCGGTGGAGAAATGGCCATCGGCGTGCTGCCGCCCGGCGAGCACACGGTGCGGCTCGACCTCAACACCAATTTGCACCAGCCCTATGCTGTGGACGGCAAAGGTGTCAGTGGCCAAACCCGGATTGTGGTCGACTAGCCAGCCATCACACGTGTCTGGCCGGCTCGCCGTGCGCGTGGGGATGCCCCACAACATTCGCCCCTAGGCGGGCCCCACATACCGCTTCGCGATGATGCAGCTCCCACAGGGTCGGTGTCGGTGCGGGGTTTGGCGATGCCCCATGCCTGTGTTAGCCGCCGCCTCGCGCAGCGAGCGTAGGCGAATTCGGCGCGTCGGGCATCGAGAACATCGCCGCATGCCGCTGCGCGACGATGCGGCTCCCACACGCGCGGTGTCGGTCCGGGGTTTGGCGATGCCCCACGCCCCTGTGGGAGCCGCCGCCTCGCGGAGCGAGCGTCGGCGAATGCGGAGTTGGATTCGCCACATCATTCGCCCCTAGGCGGGCCCCACATATCGCTTCGCGATGATGCAGCTCCCACAGGGTCGGTGTCGGTCCGGGGTTTGGCGATGCCCCATGCCCTGTGTGAGCCGTGCCCAATGCCGTGTGCAAGCGAGCACGCGGCACCCAAAGCGCTGCTGGTAATTGCCCGCCGTGGGCGTTCAGTTCACACTGCCGCGACGCAACAATAAGGGCAGACGGGTCGTCTGACACGGTGCGATGTACAAAATTGTGGTGGTGGGTCGTGGCTTGATCGGCAGCGCGGCCGCACGTCACCTGGCCGAGACGACTGATGGCATTGCGTGTGTCGGTCCGGACGAGCCCGCCTCCCGTGCGCCCCACAACGGTGTGTTTGCGAGCCACTACGACGAGGGCCGCATGACGCGCAACGTCGACCCCGAGCGCGAATGGGCGATTACGGCGCGGTGTTCCATCGCCCGGTACCGTGACATTGAAGCGCGAAGTGGCATCCCGTTCTACACGCCAGCGGGGTATCTCGGTCTCGGCATTGGTCCGCTTGGCAAACGATACAATGCGCGGTGTGCTGCGACAGGAGAGTCCGAAGGCGCTGCTGTCGAACATCTGAATGGCGAGGAAGTGCGGGCCCGTTTTCCCTACCTCGCCGTGCCTGAGGACGTGGACGGTCTCGTCGAACTGGGTGGTGCGGGACACATCAGTCCGCGTCGCCTGGTGCAGGCGCAAACACGGCTCGCGGAGTCCGCCGGTGCCACGGTTGTTCGGCAAGCGGCGCGTGCGGTTCGACTGGTTTCGAACGGGGTTGAGGTCGAGCTTTGGGATGGCTCGTCGCTGATGACCGAGCGCGCGCTTGTGGCCACCGGCGCATTCACCGGCTGTTGTGGGCTCAGCGCGACCAACCTCGGCTTGACCGTGTTCGGCCGGACAACCGTGTTGGTGCGAATAGAGGGCCGCGCTGCCTCAACGCTCGAGGGCATGCCGACCATGATCGACACGGCGATTGGTGCCTACATACTGCCACCGATTCGCTACCCGGACGGACACCACTACCTCAAACTTGGTGTCGGCTCAGAGGACAATCCGACGTTCACCGCGCTCGAAGATCTGCAACAGTGGTTCAAGTCAGCCGGCTCCGAGCGGGAACGTGCGCTGTTCACTGCCCACCTGAAGATGCGCTTTCCGGTGTTGCGCGACAGTGCACACTGGCACACCGACACCTGCGCTGTGACCCGTACCTCGACCGGCCTGCCTGTCGTGGATACCCTCCACAACGGCAGGATCACTGTCGCCGTCGGCGGCTGTGGCAAGGGTGCGAAAGGCTCTGATGAGTGGGGTCGCATTGCCGCGGGCGTCGTTCGCGGTGTGCCGTGGTCGTCTGATGTGCCGCGAGAGAAACTCGCCCTTGGCGCGCAGCGACAGGACTGATGGACGTCGACACGCAACTCGAGCCGCGGGGCGGCCAGCCATCGAGACAACACCATCATCGAGATGATCTGATTCGACCATGACCGATAAATACACCTTGCACAACCGGCTTGGCTCCGGCGGTTTCGTGGTGCAAGCGGCGTGTGCCGTGGCGAAAGTGCCCCTTGCCTACACCCCTCTGGTGTCCAAGCCCAATGAATCGCTGGGTCGGTTGGTTGAAGGCGTCAATGACTGGGGGCAGGTGCCGGTGCTGTCACTCGCCGACGGCACGCGGATTACCGAAGTCGCGGCGATTCTCGCCCACCTCGCGCACACCGAGCCGTCGTTGTCACAGGGTCCACACCTCTGGATCGACAACCATCCGGCGTTCCTCAGGTGGTCCGTGTTCCTCGCAGTGAACGTGTACGAGGGGATCCTCCGGCAAAGCTACACCGAGCAGTACGTCAGTTGTGTAAACGACATCGAGCACACCGCGATGGAACGTCACAACGGTGCGTTGGATGCACTGGTGGTGAAGTCCGTGAAGGCTGGGGCGAAAAAGCGCAACCACGAGGCGTTCAGGTTTATCGAGCGTGATACGGCCGGACACCGTTTTCTGCTGGGCGATCGCCTCTCGCCGTGTGACATCCTGCTGGCGATGCTGTACGCGTGGCACAACCGAAAACCGGATTTGCCCAAGTGCACCTGGATCACCGAGTACGTTGCGACCCACGACATCATCCGGCCCATTTGGAAACAGAATTTCCACGATCGGCTGGACTTCAAGTGGCACGAGCTCTGACCGTGCTGGTGACGGCATGAGGTTGGCTGTCATTGCCGATGTGCACGGCAACTTCGACGCACTCGACGCGGTGCTCGCCGACATCCGGCGCGCAGGTGCCGATCGCATCGTCAACCTCGGTGACCACGTCAGCGGCCCGCTCGATGCCCGCGGCACCGCCGACTGCCTGATGGCCACCGACATGCTGTGTCTGCGCGGCAACCACGACCGCTGGGTGCTCGGAGACCCGGCGGGTGACATGGGGCCGTCGGACCGCGTCGCGGCGGCGCAGCTCAGCGACGCACACACCGCCTGGCTCGCGGCCCTGCCGCCCACACTGGACCTGGACGGTGCGGTGTTCGCCTGCCACGGCACCCCGACGAGTGATGAAACCTATTGGCTCGAAGCGGTCGATGCCACGGGCACGCCGCACCTCGCCGACCGTGCGCAGATCGAGTCGCACGCCGCGGGGCTCGAGGCCGACGTGCTGCTCTGCGCCCACACCCACATCCCGCGCACCGTCGTACTGGCCGATGGCCGCCGCGTCGTGAACCCGGGCAGCGTCGGGTGCCCGGCGTACGATGACACCAAGCCCCGCTACCACCGGATGCAAACCGGCTCGCCGGACGCGCGCTACGCGCTTGTCGAGCGCGTGGCCGGTCACTGGACGGTGGCGTTCAGGCAGGTGCGCTACAACACCAAGCGGATGGTCGCGCTGGCACGTCAGCACGGCCGGGCGGAGTGGGCCTCGGCCGTGGCGACGGGTTGGGTCGCCGCACCCGAGTGATCGCCGCTGCAGCGCAGCCAACCTACGCGCCGGTCCCGCGCAATTTCGGCATCAGAATGTACGGCCAGGGGCTCGGAAACTCACCCACCGGCACTTCAATTACGTTGACGTCCGGACTCGCCACGGCGGTGGCGAGGGCGTCGGACAACGCGTCGGGTGTCTCCGCGCGCGCGCCTGTGGCGCCGAAGCTTTCGGCCAGCGCGACGAAGTCGGGGCTGGTGAGGTCGCTGGCGATGTAGCGGCCGCCGTAGTGGTCGCGTTGGATGCCCTTCACGTTGCCGTAGGCGTTGTCGTTCATCACGACGATGTTCACCGGGATCCGGTGGTGCACCGCGGTCGCGAGTTCGGTGATGGTGAAGAGTGCACCGCCGTCGCCGGTGATCGAGACCACCGGCACGTCGCGACGTGCGTGCGCAGCGCCGATGGCGGCGGCGATTCCCCAGCCCAGGGTGCCCTGGTACCCGGTTGAGAGAAACTGCCGTGGCGCGGTCACCGGAAAGGCAAAGCGTGACACGAAGCCGATCTGCGTCAGCTCGTCGAGCAGCACGCCGTCGGCCGGCAGCGCCTGTCGAATCGCGTCAAGCCACGCCAACTGCGGTGCGAGGGTGTCGGCGATCGCGTTTGCCGTCGTCGCCTTGACCGCCGCGATCCGGGCGCACCAGGCCGAGCGATCCGGTTGTTCGCCGAGCACGTCGAGCAGCGCGGGCAGCGCATCGGCAAGGTCGGCGTGCACGGCCACGGTGGTGGCGTCGCTCGAGCGAAACGCCGACGCGTCGATGTCGATGTGGACGACGGTCATTGCCGCGTCGAGACCCCACGCGACCGTTTGCGTCGCGAGTCGGGTGCCGAGGCCGATCACGAGGTCACAGTCGCGCCAGAGCGCATGGCCCGCCGGGTTGGTCAGCGACAGCGCGTCGCTGGCTGGCATGACACCGTGGCCGGTGCGGTACGCCACCACGCCCGCGCCGAGCCGGTGTGCCAGCGCGCGGACGTTCGCGGCGTGCGCGTGTGCACCGCCGCCGACAACGATCATCGGACAGCGTGCAGCGCGGATTGCGCGTGCGGCTGCGTCCAGTTGATCGGCCTTCGGCACCGGTGTCGCCCGGGCGGGCACGGCCAGGGTGCCTCGGTCGTAGTCGGTGGGCTTCAGCCAGCAATCCACCGGAATCTCGAGGCCCACCGGCTGGGGGCGGCCGCTGCGCAGGGCGCGCCAGGCGTCGGTGAGTTGCGCTGGCGCACGCGCGCCGTCGGCGACGTGTTCGGCGTGCTTGGTGAACTTGCCGAGGATCTCGAACTGGCCATCGATCTCGTGCAATTGCCCGGTAGCCCTGCCGATGGTGCCCGACGGTATCTGCCCGACCAACGCCATCACCGGCGCGTTCAGCGAATGGGCCGTCGCGAGGGCCGCGGACGCATTCAAGAACCCCGGGCCGGGTACGACCGACACCGCCTGCGGTTGACCGGTGGCGAGTGCGGCACCGAGCGCCATGTAGGCTGAGCCCTGTTCGTGCCGTGCGTGCACCGGCGTGAGACGGTCGCGCCGGTGGTACAGCGCGTCGAAGAACGCGTCGTTCTGTACGCCAGGCACGCAGTAGAGTGTGTCGATGCCGTTGGCGATCAGGCTGTCGACAGCCAGTGAGGCGATGGTCTGAGCGGTCATTCGGCTTGGTGCCTCACGTAAGCAACGGGGGTGTGACGATCGAGATGTCTGAGGGCAGGTGGTTCTGCAGCGCGCGATTGCTCGTGTGCGGAGAAACGTGGCCAGGCGTCTGGCGTTGGATTGATGTGGTCATGCCGAAGGCCCAGCTGTCCGCAATCGGAGGCATTATTTGCAATCATGGCACTTCGCGTATGCCGGGCGGGAATCCCGACGCGGGCGATGCCTTGCGGGCAAGCACACGTCGGCTCGATGCCCGGTGCACTCTAGCAGCTCAGGCCGTGTCCATTCGACTGCGCTACGCTCTTTGTGACGGATCACGAGAACGGTGTCATGACCCCATTTCAGACGGCCCGGCAGGGATTGCGGGTGATCGGTGCGGGACTTCCGCGCACGGGGACGCGGTCACTCAAGTACATGCTCGAGCACCTGCTGCAGGGCCCGTGCTACCACATGTCCGAGCTGCACGCGCGTGCCGAGCTCGACATGCCCAAGGTGGCTGCTGCGTTGCGGAGCGATTTCGAGCAACTGCTTGATGTGCTCGACCCCTGGGTGGCGGCGGTGGATTGGCCTGCGTCGCTGTTCTGGCGTGAACTGGCCGAGCGGTTTCCCGATGCGCACGTGGTGCTCTCGCACCGGGGCTCGGCCGACACCTGGTGGGCGAGCGCCGATGCCACGGTCTGGCAGACCATGCGTGCTATTCGCGCAGGCACCCATCCCGAGTTTGTCCCCGGCTTTCACGCGCTGATGCGCGAGCGCGCGGGTTTTGATGCCGACCTCGACGGCGAAGCCGCGCGCGCCCGCTACGATGCGCATTTCGCAGACGTGGTGGCCACGGTACCGGCCAACCGCCTGATCATCTGGAAACCGGCCGAAGGCTGGGCGCCGCTCTGCGAACGCTTGGGCCTGCCGGTGCCGGATATCGCGCCGTCACACGCCAACACCGCCGCGGCGTTCGAAGCGCGGTTCGACAGCGAGAGTGTGTAAACTGGCGTCAACCGGGAGGGGATGCCATGCAGGTTCAGGAAGCGCTGACAGTTGAGGGTGGGTACGGCGCGAGCCTGCGGGTTGCGGCGGGCGAACACGTGCGCATCACCAACCTCGAAGGCTCACAGGTCTGCGATTTCTGGGCGTTCAGCCAGGCCGACGCCTCGGAGTTCCTCTCGGCGGAACACACGCGGTCAACCTTGCAAAAGCTCGTGCCGGCGGTCGGGGACGCGGTGTACTCGAACCGGCGTCACGCGATGCTCACAGTCACCGAGGACACCTCACCGGGCGAACACGACCTGCTGATGTCGGCGTGTTGTGCGCGTCGCTACGCGCTGCTCGGCCACGACGGGTACCACCGCTCCTGCGCCGAGAACTTCTGCCTCGCGCTCGAGGACGCGGGTGTGATCGCGCAAGAGTTGCCGTCGCCGTTCAACATATTTCAGCGTGTGGACATCCTCGCCGGCAGTCGCATCGAGATCGTGCCGCCCACCGTGCAGGCCGGACAGTACCTCGAGATGCGCGCCGAGTGCGATCTGTTGGCCGTGGTCTCGGCCTGCCCGATGGACCTCGCCATGACCAACGGCCCGGACGGCAAGGTCCGCCCGGTCAAGGTCGAGCGGCTCGGCTGAGTGCGCGGCCTGGCACACATCAAGCGGTCGACACGGGGCAGCGGGAGCCCGGTCCCGCCGTGATCCCACTCAACGGGCCCCGGGGACGCGCGGCCCTGTCCTTGATTGCGATCGGCACGGTGCTGGTCGTGAACCCGGAACTGGTGCGGAGCGACCCGATCCCGGCGGACACCTTTAAGGCGATCGAACGGCGTATCTGGTGGGGCACGATCATCGGTGCGGGCGTTCTGCTGCTCTTCCGCAGCACCTGGCGCCCCGCGTTGCAGACGGTCGCAGCCGCAAGTGCGGCACTCCTGCTCGGCTTGCTGCTCGCACGGCTGATCGGTATAGCGCTTGACGGATCGGTGGCCAAGCAGTGGGTCTACGTCGCCATCGAAGCGGTGCTGCTCGCCGCTGCGGTGCAGTGGTACACCCGTCTGCAGCCCCGTCCACCCGAGGACGTTTGAGCGCCGCGCGCCCGATTTTCACTCTCAGGGTGACCCGTTCGAGCCCGTCTCCGCATTGGACGGCGCCGGGTGCCGGGCCGACGTAGCCGGGTTCGGGAGGCCACCGACGACGCCGGCACCTCGCAGTCCAGCCGCGAAGTCAAGCGCCCGCACGGCCAGTCACCGCGGCCATGGGGCGGCACCAAGCCACGGCTGGTGGGGTTGGTGCAAGCCCTGTGTCAGACGCGCTTCAGCGAACCGCGCGGTTCATGCCGCCGTCGGACAGGATGCTCTGGCCGGTGATGTACCGCGCCCCATCGGAGGCGAGGAAAACACAAGCCTGGCCGATTTCCTCGAAGCTCGCGGGCCGTTGGGCGGGAATCGACTGCCGCGCGGCCTCGGACAGGTTCACGTTCTCGCAGAAGCCGGGCAGCAGGTTGTTCATGCGGATGTTGTGGCGTGCGTACCGGTCGCCGTAGAGTTTCGAAAAGCTGTGCAGCGCACCGCGCAGCATACTCATCGGGTAGGGCGCCCGCGGTTCGAGGGTGTTCATCGACGAAATGTTGACGAAAGCGCCGCCGCCCTGTTCGATGAGGATCGGCGTCACGATGCGCGCGATTCGGACGACGCTCAGCACGTACATGTCCAGGCTCTCGTGCCACAGCGCGTCGCTGAGTTCCAACAGCGGCCCGTCGAAATCCGGGTCGAAGCCCACGGTCTTGATCGCGTCGGGCACCGAGCCGCCGTGGCCCATGTTGCTGACGATGGCGTCGATTCGCCCGTACTGGCGCACGGTGTCGTCGACCATCGCCTGCAGGTCATCGGTGTCCATCACCGAACCGCGCCGGCCGATGCCGCCGAGCGCGTCGGCGAGCTCGACAGAGCGGTTGGACGGCGACATCAGCGAGACGCGGTAGCCCGCCTTGGCCATCTCGATCGCGCAACCCCGGCCGATGCCCTGGCCCGTCCCGGTCATCAGTGCCACTTTCCTGTCTGCCATCGTCGGCCTCCCGGCACCGTTGGGTGCGTTGCGTTTTCCTGTGACCCTGTCAGTCTAGAGGCGGTTTTACGGCAGCTACAATCGTCTTATTCACACAAAGCTGTGAGGAAATCTCACATGCGAGACACACTGCGACACCTCAGGGCACTGCAGGTGTTCGACGAAACCGCCCGGTGCGCGAGCCTGTCTCGCGCGGCGCAGGCGCTGAATGTCACCCACGGTGCCGTGAGCCGCCAGGTCGCGCTGTTGGAGCAACACCTCGGCGTCAGCGTGTTCCGCCGGACACCCAACGGGGTTGAACTGACTCCGGCAGGGGAGCGCCTGGTGGAGTCGACCCGCACGGCGTTCTCAACCTTGCGCGCGGGCGTGCGCGACGTGCGGCGAACCGATCGGCCCCGTGCGCTGACGGTGTCGCTGTCAACGTCACTCGCGCTCAAGTGGCTGGTGCCGGCACTTGGCGACTTCAAGCACCAACACCCGGAGATTGCCCTGCT
The DNA here is from genome assembly GCA_039196715.1 of Pseudomonadota bacterium. Lineage (NCBI taxonomy): Bacteria > Pseudomonadati > Pseudomonadota > Pseudomonadota bacterium. The sequence goes on along the minus strand of JBCCUP010000042.1, from coordinate 4,376 downwards.
GCTCGACACCGACGACAGTCTGACTGACTTCACGTCGAGCGACGTCGACGTGGCACTCCGCTTCGGTTCGCCGGGTTGGGACGGGTTGTTTCACGAGCTGGTCTGCGACGAAGAGCTGGTGACCGTCGCCGCGCCGGCCCTGGTGGCCGGGCAGCCGCTGCCCTTCGGTGCTGATGCCATTGTGGCTCTGCCGCTGTTGCACGACGCGTTCAACGGCGGGTGGGAGCGCTGGGCGCTGCAGGCGGGCCTCACGCCAGACCGTGTGGCGGCGCAGGCTATCGAAGTGGCCGACAGTGGCGTCTTGCTGGAGGCCGCGGTGGACGGGCACGGCGTGGCACTTGCCCGGCATGTCCTCGCCGCACGGGACCTCGAACGGGGCCGCCTGGTGCGTCTCGAGGCGTCTGCGGTGCCGCTTGAGCGCGGGCTGTACGCCGTGTGTCGCGCCGGTGAGGAGGACCGCGACGGGATCAGGGCGTTCCGGGACTGGTTGCGGCACCGCTGAGCGACCGGGTTCGGTGTCCGGCTGGGCTCAGCGGCGCCTCGGCGCCGGCTCCTGCGTGGGGCGCGGTCAACCCGACCTATCAACGGGGCGCAGCGCTGCTCGGGCCACGGCGGTTTTGCAGTGTGGTGTCGTTCGCGTGCCGTGTTCCTGCGTACAGGATCGGCCCACCGACCTACATCAACTGCACACTAACAATAAGAGTTTCGGTCAATTCGTGCAGTTTCGTGCCGATACCCCTCGAGAGCGTTCTTGCGTGCGCGTGGCTGTGGCCACCGTGACGCCGTGTCCCTGCAGGCGTGTGGGGTTGGCGGTAACACCGGTGGTACGTCGCCCCGCGCGATGCGGTGAACGCGGCCGGCGCCTGCGGGCGCCGTCGATTGCGCAAGGACCGTGGACAACATGACTCCGAAAAGCTGTTAGACGACCGCCTGATGTTCAACTCGATCAAGAAATCGGCGCAGGCGAAGTTCGTGTCCATCATGTTGTTGACCCTCATCGGGGTCAACGGCCCGCTGCTGGCGTCCTTTTTCGTGGTATCGACGAACTCGGTCGAGCGCAAGATGCTCGAGAAGAAGCGTGCGATCGTCGACGTCAACAGCGAGGCGATCAGCAAGCCACTCTGGGATTTCGACTACGAGAACGTCGAGAAGTGGGCCGAGTCGATCGCCCGGGACCGCGACATCGCGACCGTGGACATTCTGGACTACCAGGACCACCCGGTTGCAACAGCGAGTAACGTCAGTGTGCACGGCGCCGCACCGGTCGGTGACGACACCGTCTACGCGAAGCAGATCTTCTACGCGGTGGACGGGAAATCCAGTGCGGTGGGCACGCTGCGCATCACGTTCTTCGCCGACCGCATCGGCGACGCAGTCTGGCAGGAAGTCAGCAAGTCTGCGCTGCTGTTTGTGGTGTCGACCATCACTGTACTCGGCGTGGCCTTGATTGCCTATCGCCGCCTGATCAGCACCCCGCTGGCGCAACTCACCTCGGTCATCGAGTCCACCCACAAACCCGGCGAGGCGACACGGCTGGTCTGGGACACCGAGGACGAGCTCGGCAAGGTGACGCGTGCGTTCAACGACATGCAGGACCACCTCGAGGCGGACCGCGCGCACATTGTCAAAGCCAACAAGCGGCATGTGTACCTCTACAACAACACCCCGGTGATGCTGTTTTCGGTCGACGATGACGACCGCATTCAACGCGTTTCCGAATACTGGCTGCGCGCGACCGGCTACAGCCCGGATGACGTCATCGGTTCAACCTTCTCACGCTTCATCAGCGATGCCAGTCAGGACGCGTACGCCAGTCGATTCGAAGCGCGGGACGCGGGCGAACACGAGTCGCGCAAGACCACGCTGTCGTTCCGCAAGAAGGACGGCGGGTACATGGACGTGCTGCTGACCGAAACCCGTGACGTCGACGACCTGTCCGGTGTGCGCCAGTGGCTGGCGGTGATGACCGACATCAGCAAGCTCAAGGAAGCCGAACTGCAAATCCGCAAGCAGGCACAGACCGACGTGGTGACGGGCTTGCTCAACCGCGCCGGCTTTGCCGTGTGCCTCGAGCGCTCGATTGCACACGCCGAAGACGGTGCGAGCATCGCCGTGCTGTTCTTCGACCTCGATCGGTTCAAATGGGTGAACGACAACCTCGGTCACCAGGCTGGCGACGAGGTGCTGCGGGTGGTCGCAGAGCGTGTCAAGCCGCTCTTGCGCCGCGACGACTACTTTGGCCGTTTCGGTGGCGACGAATTTGCGATCACCATCGCGGGCGATGACATCCGCGAGCGCACCGTCGCGCTTGCGGCCCACATCAACAAGATGGTGTGCGCGCCGATCGAGCTCGACGAACGCACCGTCCAGATCTCCGCGAGCATCGGCGTGTCCTTCTACCCCGAGAACGCCGGGGATGTCGAGACCCTGCTGAAAACCTCGGATGTCGCGATGTACCGACAGAAGCGCGATGGACGCAACGGGTTCTGCCTCTACGACGCGCAGTTTGGCGCCGAGGCTGCGCGCCAGCTCGAAGTCGAGAGCCTGATCTCGGAGGGGTTGAAGAATGACTGGTTCGAGCTGTATTTCCAGCCCATTGTCGACCTTGTCACGCAGGAGACCGTTGGCTTCGAAGGCCTGTTGCGCCTCGTGCACCCGGAACTCGGTATCGTGCAACCGACCGAGTTCTTCACCGTGGCCGAGCAGTCCGGTCACGTTGTGGAGATCGGCGACCGGGTGATCGAACTCGGGTGCGAGGCGCTGCGCAAACTCGACGTCGAGCACGGGATACCGGGCGCCTACGTCGCGATCAACCTCGCAGCCGCCCAGTTCCAGCCCGACCTCACCGCCAAGATCGCGCACTGCCTTGCCGAGCGCAACGTCCCGCCTCAGCGGCTGGTGCTCGAAATCACCGAGAACGTGTTGATACAGGAAAAATCGGGTCTGATCGACATCTTCGACGACCTCGTCGCGCTCGGTTGCCGCTTTGCGCTCGACGATTTTGGCACGGGCTACTCGTCACTGAGCTACATCAACCGCTTCCCGGTCAGCACCATCAAGATCGATCGCTCGTTCATCAGCGAGATGGAATGCCACACCGGCCCGGCGAAGCAGGAGAAGACCATTGCGTTGATCGAGGGCATCGTCGGGCTGTCGCAACGGCTCGGCTTCACGGTCGTGGCCGAAGGCATCGAGACCGAATGCCAATTGGCGCGGCTGGTTGAGATGGAGATCGACAACGGCCAGGGCTATCTGTTCAGCCCGGCCGAGCCGCTAGAGGCGTTTTTCACCGACGGTGACATCCGACGCTACGCCGACGCGTTCTCGTCGCCTGTCCCCCGTAAACGCGCGTGACGCCGAGGGATCACGCCAGAAACACACTGCACACATCACCGTGTTGTGAAGGAGAGTGAAACGTGCACCGGATATCAAGACGCAGCTTTGTCACCGGGTTGGTCGCTTCGGCGGCGCTGCCGTTCGTCGGCCAGGCGCGTGCCGGGAACGGCCTGGCCTCGTTGAAGTTCATGACCGAAGAGTACCCACCGTACAACTACGCCGAGGCCGGGCAGTTGCGCGGCATCAGCGTGGATGTGGTGGTGGAGATGTTTGCGCGTGTGGACAGCGGCCACGCCCGCTCCAGCATCGAGATGCTGCCTTGGGCGCGCGGCTACAACCTGACTCTGCAGCGTGGCGGTCACGCGCTCTTCTCGACCACGCGCACCGCTGACCGCGAAGAGCTGTTCAAGTGGGTGGGGCCTTTCGTCCCGACGGTCGTCGGGCTCACCGCACACAAGGGGCGCAAGCTCACCGTTGATAACCTCGACACGTTGTTCCAACTGCGCATTGGCGTGGTCAAGGACGACGTTGGCCAGCTCCTGCTCAAGGCCGTCGGCTTCCCTGAGGAGCGCATGGAGGTGGTGGTGTCGAACGACCAGAACTACCGCAAGCTGATCGCCGGTCGCCTCGATGCCATTGCCTATGAAACCGAGGTGACGCGTTGGGGCCTGCAGCAACTGAACGCCAACCCAGACGACTACGAGGTCGTCCACGAGCTCAAACGCAGCGACCTGTATCTCGCGCTGCACCGCCAGACGCCGGACGCGATTGTCACCGAGCTGCAGGGGGCCTTCGATTCAATGGTCGCCGACGGCACGTACCAGGCCATCCTGAGCGGGTACCAGGCCGGCTGACCTCAGTTCGGCGCGGGAGCAACGTCGGTCAGCAGGCCGCGCGCTAGCTGTGATCTTTCAGTAGGTTGTTCATCCGAGCCCCTTGCTCGATGCTGTTGGGTGTCTACGTCCAACACACCAAAGAGGCCCGGATGAACACCCACAAGAATGCCCGATTGACACCCTTCGGTCGACGGGTTCTGGTCG
>JBCCUP010000041.1 GCA_039196715.1 Pseudomonadota bacterium | reverse complement strand
GTGGGAGCGCCAGCGTACGCGAAGCGTGCCTGGGGCGAATAGGAGTTGCACTGATCGCAACGCCCTGTTCGCTATCGCATCGCCGCATCGTGCTGCGCAAGGATGCGGCTCCCACAGCGAGGGCGCGTGTTGCTGCGCAAGGATGCAGCGCCCGTAGCGTGACGCGATCCTGTGGGAGCGCCAGCGTACGCGAAGCGTGCCTGGGGCGAATAGGAGTTGCACCGATCGCAACGCCCTGTTCGCTATCGCATCGCCGCATCGTGCTGTGCAAGGATGCGGCTCCCACGAAGAGGGCACGCATTGCTGCGCAAGGATGCGGTTCTCGCGGCGTGCGGTCGTGCCGTGTCAGTCGGCTCCGGCGTTCAATGCGTAGTCCGCGGCGATGGGGTAGTGGTCGCTGGGCCAGACGCCGTCCCACCGCTGCCTGAGCACCCAGGGCCCGTGCTCAAGTGTGGCGCCCGGGGTGGCGGCAATGTGGTCGATGGCGCCGAAGAGGTTGAGGCCCAGGTTGAAGTGGTAGGTCGACCCGGCGATATCGGCAAAGCGGAAGCCGGCGTCACGCAAGGTCGCGACCACGTCCGAACCCAGTCGTGCGTTGAGGTCACCCACCAGGAACACGGTGTCGCCCTGTTGCACCCAGCTGCGTGTGCGCTCGACGGTCAGGGCGGTGGACGCACGTCGGTTGTGTCGACTGGAGAAGTCGTAGTGGACGTTGACCACGCGAAACCGCTGTTGGGTGCTGTGCTGCTCGAACGCCGCCCAGGACGCGAACGCGGGGTAGCCGCCGTCGAAGCTGCGTGAGTAGATCCGGTCGGGCGTGTCTGAGAAGAAAAACCACCCCTGGTCGAGCAGCGTGAGGCGGTCGGTGCGGTAGAGCAGCGGTTGTGTGGACGGGAAGCGGCGCCAGTCGCCGACCGCCGCGGCGGCGTAGCCGGGGTTGGCGGCCAACAGCGCGCTACGCGCGAGGTTGACGCTGTCATCGTCACTGCCGCCGAACGACTCCATCTCCTGGAACGCCACCACGTCGGCGTCCAGCGCCTTGAAGGCGGCAAGGGCGGCGTCTTTGCGTGCGTCCCAGTGGCCACGTGACCACCGACCGCTGTCACGGTTGAGCCAGATGTAGTGGATGTTCCAGGTGGCCACTCGCAGTGCGCTGCGATCGGTGTGTGGCGGTGGGGCGTTGGGCGGAGCGCTTTGGCAGGCCGCGAGCACGCTGCAGGTCAGCACAGCCAGCAGCGCGTGCCCCCAAACGGAGTGTGTACGCATGGGATCGGTGTTCACGCAGGGGTAGGGAGACGCGCTCGACTATACCCGCTCTGTCCTGCTGCCCGTGTCGCTGGGTATCAGGAGAGCCAGCGAAAGCTGCGGGCGATGCGCGCCGCGTCCGCCGGGTCGACGCCGGCGTCGCGCGCGTGTCCGGGCCAGGCGCCGAGGGCGGAGAGTGCGTCTTCGATGAGGGCGTCGGCCTTGCGTTTCTTCAGGTTGGCGTACGCAGCGAAGCGGACCAGGTCGTCGCGCGTGAAGCCGCGTCGCTTGCCGTTCAGGCTCATCTGGTGCTGGCTGGTCCAGGCACCGTCCGGGTTGTAGGCGTAGGTGACGTCGAAAGCGGGGCTGAGCCGCCAATCGCCACGGCTGTCCATCAGGAAGGCAATGTTCTTGACGTGGTCGTCCTGGTTGCGCGCCAACACGTTGAACACCGCACGCCTCACCTGTTGCTCGACATCCAATGCGGGCAGGCCAAGCTGCCGAAGTGTCTGGATCGCTTCCTCGTAACTGTTGCTGCCGGCGGCGTTGAAGTCGAAGTGGCGCATCGCCGCCAGCGACTGCATGTGCCACTTGGCACCGTCATCTCGCCGGTCGAATCGCCGGGTCATGAAGTGCGCCCGTCCCCCTTCCTCGAACAGCCGTGATGGGCTCATGTCGATGCCCGCGTCGGCGGCCATGCGCGCGTAGGCGTATTCGATTCGGCCGAATCCCTGTGGGTCGGCCAGTTCCTTGTCGCGGTTGCCGTGGACCCCGTCAAATTTGACCAGCCAGTGTTGGTAGCCGCTGTCCGCGGCGACCTGGCCGGAGCGGAACGCGCCGGTGTCGGGGTGCCAGGCCAACACGGCCTTGGCGCGCGCCCCACCGGCGCTGGTGCCGACGCGCAGGATGTTTTCGATGTCGGTTCGGTCGTCGTGGCCGCCGAGCGCGCCGGTCAGCCCGAGGCGCTCGTCCAACACGCGGTTCGCCAGTGTGACCAGCCCGTCAAGCGCGATGCGGCGCCCGGCCCGCCCGTCGAGCCCGATGGACGGTTTGAATTCCAGTGCACCCATTGCCCGAGAGCCGATGTAGCACAGACGCTCGACGGGGTTGAAACTCGCCGGCGTGCGGCCCTGCTCGGCGAGCCATGCGTTGATCAGGGTGTTGCCAAAGCGGTCCGGCAAGCAATCGGCAAGCAGGCCCGGCAGACCGTGGAAGCTCTCGCGCGGCAGGGCGGTGAAACGGTAAGGTGCGGTGCGCAGCGGCATGGTGAGCGGTGCGACCTCGATCGCCGACGCCGCGAACGCAGGGGTGTACTGAAACACGCCGTGCTCGCGCTCCGCGTCCCAGCTCACGCCCGCGATGCGGCGGCCCCACAGCTCGACCCAGGCCGACGTGCTCACGGCGCGTTCTCGTCGCCCCAGTGCCAGGCGACGGTGTCATCGGTACTGCCGCGGCTGGCGCGCTGGCGGGCGGGTTTGCGGGTGAGTTGCTCAAGTGGCCTCAGCTCGGGCGGCGTCAACAACGTTGACAGCGCGTCTGTGAGGCCGAGGGCCAGTGCGACGCGCACGTAGGATTCGAGTGACACGCCCTCGCCAGCGGCCATGCGGATCACCGTGCGGCGCGAGACCCCGGCTGTTTGCGCGAGGCTCGCCTGGCTCACGTTCTGGGTCAGCCGTTCGGTGTCGAGGCGCTGGGTCAGCGCGCTGACCACACGGTCGATGGGAGCAGACTGGATATCAATGCTGTGAGACATATGTGGCTCAAGAGTGCTTTTTTCACATTTTATGTGTCTATTATGGCTCAATAATATAAATCAAGTAAAATGCCAAAAATGACTCCAAATTTGAATAAATAGATACTAAAGAGCCTAAATCGGCTCATAAATTCAAGTGATGGGCAGGTGTGGCTACAGCGCGGCGCGGTAGCGCAAGTACACCCCGGTCAGGGGCACCAGCAGTGCGTAGAACAGCGGCAAAGCCCACGTTGGCGACAGGCCACCGAAGACTGTCAGGGCACAGGCAAGGTAGCCAACGCCCAGGGCCAATTGCGACCACTGGCTCTTGGCGACGATGTAGGCATGGGGCTGCTCGAGTCGGGCCAAATCGAAGAAACGCTTGTTGAACACCAGCCGAAACAGCGCCGTGAGGAACGCGATGAGCACGATGACAACGTAGCTCCAGGTGGCTCCGCCTGCCAGATCCACGGCGCCACGCAGCCCCCACGACGCCGCGTAGCCGAGCACAGCCAGCACGTAGATCCGGTGCGGCGGCGCCGTGTCGAGCCGGTTCTTGATCAGGTAGAACACCACCGACAGGACCGCGGACAGCACCACCACCAGGACGCCGAGGTTGGCGATGTTCTGGTCGGCGAGCGCGTACAGGGTGATGACCCAGAAGAAACTCTCGGCGAAGAGAAACACGCCGTCGACGAGGAACACGGCGCGCGATCGGTGGCGGTCGCTGAAACCGACCAGGTCACGCGGACGGCTCGCCGGCACGCGGGTGTGAGTCGGCCAGCTCAGGCGCAGGCTCGCCACGGTGGTGACCAGGCCCAACACGACCGCGACAGTCAGCACGCTGCCCGCACCGGCCCGGTCCCAGAGAAAGCCGCCGCAGAGGATGCCGACCTTCAGCAACACCGTGACCAGAATCTGCGCATTGCCGAAGCGTCGGCCGGTGTTGTCCGGGCCGGTGCATTCGACAAACAACAGGCGCTGCGTCATCCAGTAGAAGCAACCGTAGGCGCCGTACAGCGCCGCGGTGAGGGGTGTGGTGGCAAACTCGGGGTCGAACACGGTGGCGGCCACCACGGCGAGCCACAAGACGAAGGAGGGCACCACCAGCACGGGGAAGGCGTGGCGCGCGCGAAGTGCGTCCCACGCCAGCAGGCAGGCCGCGTAGCTGAACCCGCCGATGGCAATGAACACGGCGATGTCGGCGAGCGATTGGCCGGCTTGCCACAGCAGTGCCGGCAGGTAGAACGGCAACAGTCCGATCAGCAGGGCGTGGGCAGCGGAGAACTGGTAGAAGCGCAGCGCGCTGCTGCGGGGCATCAGAAGGTGTGCGGTTGGTTCACAGCCAGTTGATCCAGCTCGGCGTAGTAACCTGACAGGTCGTGCTTCTTCCCGTAGCGCGGGTAGTCGTGCATCTTGAGGTACGGCCGCGAGTTCACTTCCAGGACGATGCAGCGCTGCGTCTTGTGACTCTCCTCGATGCCGCGCTCGAATATCACGTCGATGCCGAGGATGTTCGCCTTGAACAGCTCGAGCACGTGCAGGAACAGCTCGAGGTTGTCCGGGTGCACGGTCTCGCTTTCGATGGCGTGGACGACGCCGCCCGGGGCGAGCGCGACCCGGTGAAAACACTCGACACGCTCACCGTCGGCCGGCACGCTGTCGAGTGTGTGGCCGTGCTTTTTCAGGTGTTTGACCACCAGCTCGCCTTTGCTGATGGGGAACATGCCCCCGTAGAGCGCCATCGATTCGCGTATCGCGTTCTCCGCATCGATCAGCGCCGAGACCGTGTCGCGCCCGTTGCCGATGACGAACGGCGGGTAGCGCTGGATCACCGACATGATCTTGCCCTTGACCGTCACCACACGGTAGTTGGGCCCTTCGAGGTACTGCTCGACCACGGTTCGCGGCCACCAGATCCGCGCCAGTGCCATGGCTTTCCAGAGGTCCCGGAAATTGGTGATCGGGAAATAGCTGCCGCGGGAATAGCCGCTGACATTCGGTTTGATGACCAACGGAAAGCCGTGTTCCTTGGCGAACCGGTGGGCCTTCCACGGGTTGAAGAACACCAGCCCGCGCGCGTGCGGCACACCGCCTTCGGCGAAGCGGGTGCGGCCCTGTTCCTTGGAACGGCAGCTGCGGCGCACCTCGAGGTCGTTGTAGTTGCTGCAGCCGTGCATGTAACGCTCGCTGATCGCGGCGTACACGTGCTTCTTGAACCACTCGATCACACCCGGCCCCTAGCGTGTCAACGGCAGCATCTTGTTGCGCCGGGACAAGCGCCACTTGCGAAAGAAGATTGATCGCGTGGCCTGATTTCGCGGGATGCGGCGGGTCATGTGGGCCAGCGCACGCGTGGTGCGACAGACCTCGCGCACACGCTGTTCCCAAGGGGTGTCGGCGTCGAGCACGTGCAGGGGCATGGGCACGAAGAGGTTGACCTCGATGACGTGGAAATCACCGTTGATCAGCTGCTCGATCGTGTCCGCGCGTACCCCGGCACGCGCGATGACCAGCCGCCCGAGGCTGCGCATGTGCTGCCACAGTGCGTCGAGTTGTGCGTCGTCCAGCGACGCCGTGATGTCGTGGTAGGCCGTGTTCGGGTGTTTGACGCTGTTGATCGGATAGCGCTCGGCACAGGGGTTGGTGGCTTCGGCGACACCAAACACGGCCGGTCGACGCTCGTCTTGTGCCGACAGCACCCAGAAAATCTCGAACTCGCGTGCACCCGGCGCGGCTTCCTGAATGATGTGCGGCATCTTCCGATCGATCGCGTGGGTGCGGATCGAGGTCAGCATGGCGGCGTCGTCGGCGCGCTGGATGCCGTGGCCGTTCTGGCCCCACTCGGGCTTCACGAACACCGGGTAGCTGAAATCGGTGTCGACGCCGTTGTCGAGGCACTGCCGCAGCCGCCATTTGCTCGGGATCAGCTGATCGATGTCGAGCTTGGAAAAGTAGCCCTTGTGCGGGTTGAAGTGGGTCGCGTTGAGCTGAAAGTAGCGACTTGGGTTCGTACGCAACCGAGCGCAGTAGGCGATGTACGACACAACCAAGAGAAAGCGAAGAATCACGCGAGATCAGCCCTGTTAAAACCCGTCTGCCGACACGGTCGTTTGTCACTGCGCACCCGCGCGCCGGTTTCGCGGTACGCGGCGGGTGCACACAGCCTGCTGTGCCTGTCCCCCTGTCGGGCCCCGGTCACGGCCGCGACCCGGGTACCCCGGTGGGACGCACACGCGCAAGCGCACACGCGATCGCGCTGGCCACCCCCTATGATAGCGCGGCAGGCGTTCTTATGACCGTCGAACTCTCGCTTAGTGTGTAAGTAGTAATCCGTAAACTGTACGCCCGGCAGCGCAGCCGGTGCTGCGGGCGGGCTGTCGGCGCCGTCTCACGAGCGCGGCTTGGCGTGTTCCGGGTCGTACAGGGAACCGTAACCGATGGCGTCCACGCGCACCGGGTAGGTGTCGCCCATGTAGTCCATGTGCAGGGTCCGGCCGACCTCGCAGTAGGCGTGTGGCAGGTAGGCGAGCGCGATGTTCTTGCCGAGGGTCGGGCCGAAGGCGATCGAGGTGGTGTAGCTCCGTCGGCCGAGTGCATCGACCAGCACCTCGCCGCTGTCCGGGTCCATGATCGGCAGGTTGCCCAGCGGGTAGCGTTTGACACCGTTGGGGTCGGTGTTGTCGATCATCGAGAGCGTGCAGAGCATCGCCGGCTGGTGGTCCCGCGCGCGGTGTTCGAGGTAGGCGGCCTTGCCGCGGAAATCCGCGTCCTTGACCTTGGGGCGGGCAAGGTCCGCCTCGAGCAGGTTGTAGTCGGTCAGCAGGTCGGCGTTCTGCAACCGCAGGCTCTTCTCCATCCGCCGTGTGTTGGCGTAGGTCTCGATGCCGACGGGCGTCACACCCAGGCCGTGGATCGCATCCCAGAGCGCGAGGCCGTCGGCCATCCTGAAATGCAACTCCCAGCCTTGCTCCCCGACGTAGGAGAGACGCAGTGCCATCACCTCGACCCCGCCGAGGGTGATATGGCGAATCGCGGCGAAGGGGAAGGCGTCGTTGCCGAGGTCCGCCGGGTCGGCGGCAATCTGCTCGAGGGTCGTGCGCGCGTTCGGTCCCCAGACGCCGATGCAGCCGTAGTCCTCGGACGTGTCCGTGACGGTCGCGTCGAAGCCCTTGTCCTCGATCAGGCGCCGCGTGTAGACCATGTCGCGGTGGCCGGCGTCGGCGCCGTCGATCACGCGGTAGTGGTCCTCGGCGAGCCGCAGCACGGTGAGGTCGGCCATCACACCGCCGGTGTCATCGAGGAAGTGGGTGTAGACGCCCTTGTTGATCGGCGTGGTGCCGCCAACCTTGGCCACACAGGCCCACTCGAGCAGGGCCTCGGCGTCCGGCCCCTGTACGTCGAACTCGGCAAAGTGGCAGAGGTTGATCATGCCGACGTCGTCGGAGAGCTTCAGGTGTTCGGCGTTCGACACACGCCAGAAATGGCGGTTGTCCCACTCGTGCTCGCGCACCGGCACGCGGTCGCCGTACTCGGCCAGCAGGTGTTCGTTGCTCGCGTAGCCGTGCGCGCGCTCCCACCCGGCGAGTTCCATGAAATGCCCTCCGAGCGCAACCTCGCGCTCGTGGAACGGCGGTTGGCGCACACTGCGGCCCTTGGAGTACGGCTCGCGGTCGTGCACCGCCGGGTTGTAGATCTTGAAGGCCGATTCGTAACAGCGGTCGGCGATGTACTGTTCCTCCTGCTGAAACGGGTAGAGGCGGGCGACGTCGATGCTGTGGTGGTCGACGGCGGTGCGCCCGTCGGTCATCCAGTCGGCGATGACCTTGCCGGTGCCCGGACCGTCTTTCACCCAGACCGCGATCGCGTGCCAGAGACCGCGCACGGCGGTGGATTCGCCGATCGAGGGGCCACCGTCAGCCGTGACCTGCAGCAGGCCGTTGAACGAGTACTTCTCGTCGTAGCCGAGCTCCGCGAGCGCCGGGGTGAGCTCCATTGCGCGCTCGAGCGGCTCGATGACCTGGTCGAGCTCGAGGTCCCGCTGTGACGGTGACAAGCGCGCGTCTTCCTTCGAGAGGAGGTCGCGCGGGTGGCACATGCGCGGGTCTTTCTCTTCGTAGTAACCCCACTCGAGTTGCCCGCCCTCGGCGGTGGTCGGATCGCCGGTGTCACGCAGGTAGGCCGAGTTGCCCTGGTCGCGCAACAGCGGGTAGCCGATTTCCTTGCCCGTGCCCTCGAATTCCGTGTAGGGGCCGAAGAAGGTCAGCGGGTGGTCGACCGGCATCACTGGCAAGTCCTCGCCGGCCATCTCGGCGATCAGGCGGCCCCAGAGGCCGGCGCAGTTGACCACATAGTCGCAGAGGACGGTACCGCGCGAGGTCTCGACGCCTTTGATCCGCCCGTCTTCGATCACCAGCCCGGTGCAGGCGGTGTTGGCGAAGGCGGCAAGTTTGCCGGTCTTCACACCCTCTTCAACCAGCTCGCCGGCCACGGTCTGCGAGCGCGGCGTCACGAGCCCGGCGTCCGGGTCCCAGAGCGCGCCAGTGATCATGTCTTCCTCGAGCAGGGGGAACTTCGCCTTCGCCTCGGCCGCGGAGATCATGGTCGCGCGTGTGCCAAATGCCTTGCCCGAAGCCACCTTGCGCTTGAGCTCACCGAGCCGTTCGTCGTCCCCGACGCGCGCCACCTCGAGCCCACCGACCTTCGCGTAGTGGCCGCGCTTCTCGAAGAAGTCGATGCTGTAGAGCGTGGTGTAGCACGTGAAGTTGTCGTGTGCGGTCGCGTAGCAGAAGTCCGAGGCGTGGGCGGTTGAGCCAACGTCGGTCGGAATGGCGGAGGTGTCGATGCCGACGATGTCGTCCCAGCCGCGCTCGATCAGGTGGTGCGCAACCGAGGCGCCGACGATACCGCCCTGACCGATGATGACGACCTTGGCGCGTTCGGGAAACGTGGCCATGTGTTTGACTCCGCAGGCAATTTGAGCGAGCCGGGCAGCCCTGGGCGCACCGCACTCGAAGGTGTGCAGAGTATACGTTCAGCCGCCAGAACCGCCGACACGGCGCTGATCGCTTATGCGGCGTCTGCCGTCGTTGGGGCGACGCGTGGGTGGCCCACCTGGTTTGCCACAGGTCCGTCCAGTCGGGGTGCAACAGCAACCAGTGCGGGCTGTAGACTGTGGCCAGTGTCGCAGTGCGCGATTCACGGCCTGCCAAGGAGGTGCGGGTGATTGAAGATGCCCTGAAATCCACACGGACGCTGCATCGGCTGATTATGACGGTGTCGTTGGTCACGATCGTATTTGCGCTGTCGGTCGAGCGGCCTGCGGACACAGCTCGCCAGCAAGCGCTAGTCAATGGGCTGATTGGCCTCGACCTGAGCCCCTATGACGCGTTCGTGGCTGAGAAGGTGGAGTCCGCCCGGGAGGCGGTACTGCAGCCCATTGCCGATCAGATCGCCAAACACTTTGACGAACAAGCGCACCTTGTTTTCGGACTCGACACCTTGGCGGCGGCTTTCGCAGAACCGATCCACGTCGGCAAAGTGCTGGTCGCGGACACGGTGCTGAGCGAGGTCGACAACGCCTCGGTGATTTCACTAAACGCGTTGAACGGGCTGTCGCTCACAGCGAATGCGCAAGTGCTGGTGCCGCGGGTAGACGGACTGCTCGACGAGATTGATGCCTTTATCCGAGACAACCCAGGTGCGGGTCGTCGGGTGGCGGGAATAGACTTGGCGCTGACAGATTTTTCCTTCGTGGCGGAGTCTTTCTTGCCGGGCGAGTCGGTCACGGTCGGGCTGCACTTCGAGTTGCTCGACGCGGTGCGTGTTGGCGGGGTTCCCGTGTTCAGCGCGAGCTTCGAGGCGGACATCATCGAACTGGAAAACAGCGATTTTGTGACCTGGGTGCGTTCGCAGTCCTTTGACGACACAGTGGTGACAGTCCGAGGCGACGAGCTGGTCTTTGCGCCAACGTTGGCGGACGACGGCGGCGTGCTTCGCACCGACAAGCTCGGCGTGCTGTCACAACGCCTGGCCGACAACCTTGCCGCGTCCAGTCCGACGGCGCGGTCAGTGTCGATCCTCGGCACGACAATTCCGGGCAGCCTTGCGATCTTCGCTTCGCCTCTGATCCTACTGTCGTTGTGTAGTTACTTCTGTGCGCACACGCGGCACCTCACGCGCATCGTCGACCAAGAGCCCGCGCTCTTCACCACATTCGCCTGGCTGCCGCTCAGCTTGCGTGGGCGATTGGAACTGCCTTGGACACGGCAGCGTATTCTCGTGTTCGCGGCGGGAGCGTTTGAAAGCCTTGTCAGCGCAGGTGCGTTGCCCGCGCTTGCGTTGGGCCTGCTGTTTCTGCGACTCAATGCTTTTGGCAACCTCTCCGCCCTGAACATCACCGTGCTGCTGGGCGCTGGGCTGGGTGTGACTTGCGCTAGCCTGCTGACCTTTGGCAATGTCTCAGTATTGCATTCCGCGCTCGAACAGCACGATGTCGCGGAAGACTAGAAAGTTCAAGACACCCGTCCACTTCAAGTTTACTGAAGCAACTACGACTCCCTTTTTTTCATGCGCAAATCCTGCGATCACTTTCCAAAAAACGTGATTGAATTCAGTATTAGAGCAGTGACGTATCGGAGAATTGCGCAGTTCACTTTGGGTCATTGTCATCAAGATAGAGCTTGACGCTGATCTTGATCATCTGATGATCGGACAAATAGCGATCATGCAGAACTAGATCAGATGACCGCATAATATACTGTCTGCTGTCCTTAAATTCTGGGCGGTCTGCCGCAACAATGGCTCGATCGAAAGGCGATTCACCAAATTGCGAGCTCCAGTATGTGGGCCCGTCTGTATTGTTTAGATCGATAAAGCCACTGTCTACAAATGTATCAATCGCAGGCTCACGATTGTCGAGAATATTATCAAAGTTAAAGACACCCACCCTTGGCACACAAACGCAACGATGCTGGCACGGGAAGCCGGTTGTGCGTGTGTCGCTTGAGCGATCGTGACATGTCACCACTGGCAGTGTTGTACAAACACACGTCCACATCCTCTAACGACAGAAGCAGTGCCTACACCACGCGCACAACTGATTTCCCTTTCTGACACGCCTTGGTACCACGTGGTGTCTCGCTGCGTTCGCAGGGCGTTCCTGTGCGGCGAGGATGCGTACTCCGGTCAGGACTACGAGCACCGCAGGCCGTGGGTTGAGAAGCGTGTTGTGGCGGTTGCCCGTGTCTTCGCCATCGATGTCGCTGCCTACGCCATCATGTCCAACCACTACCACCTGGTTTTGCGCGTCGATCTCGAGCGCGCTGCTACCTGGAGCACAGACGAGGTAATAGAGCGGTGGCATTGGCTGTTCACCGGCTCGCGGCTCAGTCAGCGGTATCTCCACGCACGAAACACCCTGACCAGCGGCGAAGTGACCCACGTGCACGCCTGTGCTGTGGTCTGGCGCGAGCGCCTGACGGACATTTCCTGGTTCATGCGCTGCGTGAACGAGCCTATCGCACGGCGCGCCAACGCAGAGGACCACTGCACTGGCGCTTTTTGGGAAGGCCGGTTCAAGAGCCAGGCACTGCTCGACGAGGCCGCAGTGCTATCAGCGATGGCTTATGTTGATCTCAACCCCGTTCGCGCCAAGCTCGCTGATACGCCCGAGACAAGTGAGCACACGAGCATCAAGCGGCGAATAGAAAAAGCGAAGGACGGCAGCATTCCAGCCGAGCTGATGCGGTTTCAGGGAAGCGCGAACCGAGACAAGCCCGACGGTATTCCCTTCGCGCTCGAGCACTACATCGAGCTTGTCGATCTCACAGGTCGTGTCGTGCGCAACGGGAAACGCGGGGCCATTGACGAATCGCTACCGCCGATCCTCACACGCCTCGGCATTGACGCGGATACCTGGTTGACCATTGCAACCGAGTTCGAAGGGGCATTTCGGAACTGGGTCGGCACCGAAGAAGCGATCCGGCAAGCCACGCGCAACGTGGGAAAAACGCGCAGTCGATCGCCGCCGCTGATCGCCGCCTGACCTCTAACCAATCAAACATAACCCGCCGCGGCATCGCGGCTGCTTGCGTTGGTCGCTGTTTGGCCACACCGCAGTTCTGACTGTGACAGACAAAGAGAACTGCGCTATCGCACGAACAACAACACTCTTTCTTAGGTTTGCGGGGACTAACTCAGCAAAAAAATTGCACTGCCTACTAACGGTGCCTGTCTAATTTATTGTTGACGATGCCGGTCAGGTAGCGTTGGCCGCTCGCCTCGTAGGTGTAGCGTCGACTGCGGTTGTCGGGGTAGGTGACTTCGCTGATCACGCCGTTGGCGTCGTACGCGTAATTGACAGTGTCGCCCGTGGCGCGGGTGAGCGTGGTGACACGGGCGTTCGCATCGAGTGAGAGCCGCAGCGTCTTGCCATGGGCGTCGCGCACCACGATGGTGTCGGCGCTGCGGGTCAGCGTGACGTGGTAGCCGCCCACCTCGGTGATGCGCGTCAACGCGCCGGAGGCATCGTAGTGCTCGGTCTCGTTCTGCGGGTTGCGCAGCCGCCAGGTGCCGTCGGACGCGCGCGTGAGTTCGGCGTTTTCCGCGTTGAGCGGCCGCCACACGGCGTTGTCGCCCTGGCGCAGGTAAAGCGCCTGGCGACCATCGGGGCGCGTGACAAAGATGTGGCCCGGCAACGAGGATTCGTCTTCGTAGCCGGCTGACCATGTGAAGAACAAGGCGCGTGAGTAGGTGTGCGTCCATCGGCCGTACAAGGCGTCGAGCACCGGCTCGGCCCCGTTTTCGCCGCTGACCGCACGGTGGCGGTAAAAGCGCGTGAACTGCAGCAAGTCGCTGACGCGGTAGTCGGTCTCCCGTTGAATCTTGGTGCCCGAGGCGAGGTGGATCGGGTTGCCAGTTGTGCAGCCCAACTGGGGGTTGGTCACCGACTCGACGGGACCACCGGCCGTACCAACACTGCACAACTGCGGCTCACTCGCACTCGACCAGCGCAGTCCACGGTTGCCTGGGCAGTACGCATTCTCTTGCAACCGAATGCGTCGACCGGTCTCGCATTCGCCGTCCCAGGTCCGTTTCTCGTGCCCGCGCGCATCAATCGTCGTGGTTTGGCTAGCCCATCGTTTGAAGGTAGTGCCAAAGTGGGCACAGCTGTCGCTGATGCGTTCGCCAGGTGTGCCGTCGTAGTTCACCCGCGGCGTGTTCCCGCCTTGCCAGCCGCGTGGGGGATCAATCAGTGGCGAGTCCGCGTGCGCCACACCAACACACAGCGCCACCAGCAGGGCCGACAGGCTGGCCGTCCGGGCCAGGCGGAATTCACGAGAGGACGCGCGAGCACATTGCATGGACTGCAGCTCCGGTAACACGTTGATGGGGAACACCAGCTACCGGACCAACTGCGCAGACCGCTTACCTCGCGCACACAGGAGCTAGCGGCACCCTAGCGCACCATGCGGCGACGGCTGATAGCCCAGTTGGTCCACCGTGCGCGAATACCGCAACATTGGTACAGACGCACCAAATCGCATGTCGGTCGTGTTACAAAGCTGGTACGCCGCGCGGCCGGCGGTGGACCTTGTGCCCGGTCGGGCTCGCCTCAGGTGGCGCGAAAGCGCGCGACCATGGACTCGATCTCGTCGAGTTCGGCGCGGTTCAGCTCGCGCTCGTAGGCGCTGTAGGTGACGAACACCACGGTGTTGTCGACACCGAAGTACCAGGCGCGCCAATGCACGCCGGTGTCGCTGAACACGGTGCGGTAGGCGATGCCATCCGCCATTGGCATGGACTCGAGGGTGGCGCGGCGGCGGATGAAGGGCTCGGCCATCTTGTTGATGTCAGCCTCGGTGACCGCGCCACCCGTCTTGGACACCGTGCTGATCTGGAAGGCACCCACCATGCCCTCGCGCTGGATCGAGTAGAGCGTGTCGTCGAAGAAGGCGTCGTAGGCCGGTGCGATCGGCATGCGCCAGTCGTCGGCGACGATCTCGCCGGTGAGGACCTCGCCCTTGAACGCCGTCGAACAGCCGCTCACGACGAGCACCGCCAACGCCGCCAGCACCCGAACCCCCGCTTTGCTCACCATATCGCTCTACCGTTCTGTCGGTGGGGCCCTGCCCTCACACGAATTTGCACATGCCTTTGCCGAGCGGTTCGCCCGTGCGCTCGACGTAGCCGGCGCGGGCGTAGAACGCCTCTTTGCCGCGGGCCGCCAACAACCCTACCGTGGCACCGGCCGGCGCGTCTGTACGCAAAAACCGCTCGATCTCCTGGAGGATTTCGGCGCCGATCCCGAGGCCTTGATACGCGGGCGCGACGGCGAGGTCCTGAATGTAGAAGTACAACGCCCCATCGCCCACCACACGGCCAACGCCAACGAGAGTCTCGCCCTCGCGCACGGTGACGCAGCAGAGGCCACAGTCGAGCGCGCGTTGCGCCACAGCAGTCTCCACACGGCCCCAGCCCACAGCCGCGCGCAGCGCCGCAAACTCGGCGGCGTCGGGGGTGTCCCGTCTGAGGGTGAAGCGCGCGGTGTCCACGGTGGAGCCCTTCGGTCGGCGGCTGGGTGCCAGTGTAGCTGCCGCGCGGCCGGCGGGTCTCGCGCGCCGGTTTGCTCAGCCGCGGCGGAACCGCCGCTTGATCGCCGGCACCTGGCTCAGCACCAGCGCGACGTTGAGGGTCATCAGCAGCGCCGCGCCAGGCCGGGCCAACGCCTCGCTCAGGTCGCCGCCGGTGATCAGCAGCGCGCGGCGCAGGCTCTCGTCGAACAGGCCACCGAGGATCACCCCGATCACGAGCGGCGCGATCGGAAACTTCAACACGCCGAGGAAGTAGGCAACCACCCCGACCGCGAGCATGAGGTAGAGGTCGTTGATGCCGCCGCCGACACTGAACGAGCCGAGCGTGGTCAGCACCATGACCACGGGCAGGAACAGCGTCTGCGGGATGGTCAGGATGCGCACGAAGACGCGCGCGGTGTAGAGGCCCATGATCAGCAGCGTCACCGACGACAGGATCAGGATGGCGACCACCTGCAGGATGATCACCGGGTCGATGGTGGGGCCCGGGATGACGTTGTTGAGTTTCAGTGCGCCGAGCAGCGCGGCCGCGGGCGGCGAGCCCGGGATGCCGAGCACCAGCAGCGGGATCAGCGCGCCGCCGATGCAGGCGTTGTTGGCGGTTTCCGAGGAGAGCAAGCCGTCGAAACTGCCCTTGCCGAAGCGCTGCCCCTCGCGGCTGAGGTTCTTGCCGACGCCGTAGCTGACCCAGCCGGCGACGTCCTCGCCCACCCCCGGCAGCGCGCCGACGCCGGTGCCGATCAGGCCCGAGCGGCCGATGGTCGGCAAGTGGCGGCGCACGGTCGCGACGTTCGGTGCGATGCGGCCGGTCAGCGGCTGCACCGTGCCGCGCGCCACGTGGCGCATGCCCTCGATGATCTGCGGCACGGCAAAGGCGCCCATCAACACCGGCACCACCTGAAAGCCCGACAGCAGGTACGACCAGCCGAAGGTGTAGCGCGGTTCACTCAGCAGCGGGTCGAGCCCGACCATCGCCATGCCGAGCCCGATCAGCCCCGAGAGCCAGCCCTTGATCACGAGGTCCTCGCTCATCAGCGTGCCCGAGAGCAGGATGCCGAACAGCGCCAGCAGGGCCTTCTCCGGGCTTGCAATGTTCTTGGCGATCAGCAGCAGCACCCACGAGAACGCCAACAGCGCGACCGTGCCGATCAAAGTCCCGATGACACTGGCCGTGGTGGTCAATCCGAGCGCCTCCCCACCCCGGCCCGCGCGTGCCAACGGGTAGCCGTCCATGGCCGTTGCGGCGCTCGCTGCAGTTCCCGGTATGTTCAAGAGAATCGACGGGTAGGAGCCGCCGTAGATCGCGCCGACGTAGGCGCCGATCAGCGCAATCAGCGCGTAGTCGAAGGGGATCTTGTTGCCGAAGAAGCCCGTGAGGATGGTCACCGCCAGCGTCGCCGTCAGCCCCGGCAGGGCGCCGAAAGTGATGCCGAGGAACACCGACGACACCAGGTAGAGGTAGGTGGTCGGGTCGGCGACCAGCGCCGTGAACACGGCGGCGAAGGCGGTCAGTTGCTCGACAAACACGGGCAGCTCACCGGGCAAACAGCGGTTTGAGGGTGACGAAGTAGTGGTATTCGATCTGCTTGAACACCAGCCCCGTCCGGGCCGGCACGTTCTGCCGGAATCCGAAGGCCATCGCACAAACGAGCAGCGTCGGCGCCACAATCGACAACACCGGCACCACCCGCAGCACCGGTTCGCGGCGCGCCGCGTGGACCACCAGCGCTGTCAGGCCGAGCCAGACGCCGAGCGTGACGGTGTCGTCGGTGTGCGCGCCCCAGTCGCGCTGCGCGGGAAAAGCCACCAACGCGAAGGCCGCCGGTGCCGCCACCGCGCCCGCCGCCACCCAAGCGCGCCGCGGGTGGTCGCCGTAGTAGCCGTAGACGAGCGCGGAGATCAGCAGCGCACTCGCGAGAATGAAATCGACCCGCGGCACCAGGCCGACGATGTAGGCCGCGAGCACCGCGACGAGCGTGGTGAAACGCCGCGCCGCGTCGCGCGTGATGCCGAGCCCGTCAAGGCGCAGCGCCCGTCGCCAGCCAACGGCCCGCAACGCCGTGACCAGCAGCCCGCCCGACAACAACAGCATGGCGCCGAACACCCCGAGCGGCACCAACGCGGCCGAGGTGAACCAGTCCGTGCCGCGCACACCGGCGCGGTTGTCACCGAAGAGCGGGATGTCGGCGGTCTGCCAGAGAAAGAACACGGACACGCCCATCAGCACCAGGGCGGCCCAGACGTCCCGGGCGCGGCGCGTGGCGGTGTCGTCGGTTGCGGTCATGGGTGCGGTCTCGGTGCGGGGCGCGCCCGGGCCAGCGCCCAGGCACACCGTCCGCGTGGGCCGTCAGGGCTTGGCTATGCCAAGCGTGGCCGGGTCGACGGTGGTCGCGCCGAGCGCCTGCAGGGTGTAGGCGAAGTTGCTCTCGAGTGTCGAGAAGGTCGCCTGCGCGGCCTCGCCGTACACACCGCTCACCGCGTAGTTGTTGGCAGTGGCCCAGTCGGCCACCGTGCTCGAGGCGATGGCTTGTTCGAACGCGCTGCCGAGCACCGCCTTGACGTTGTCCGGCGCCGAGTTGTGCACGGCGAAGCCGATGGCCTGCATCAGCGGCAGGTACTGGTCGAGGCCGTCGTAGCTGTCGAAGGCCGAGGGCACGGTCATGCCCGCGATCTCGACGCTGTCCGGCGTCAGCATGGCGAGCGGTTTGAGCTCACCGCCCTCGATCAGCGCAGCCTGCTCGGCGAGTGACGTGACGACCAGTTCGATCTCGCCGGCGAGCGCGGCTTCCTGGCTCGGTGCCGAGCCCTTGTAGGGAATGAAACGAAAACTCGCGCCCGAGCCGTTCTCGATTGCCAGCAGGTTGAGGTGGTGGATGCTGCCCGCGCCGGAGGCCGCCGCCGTGATGGTGCCGGGCGCCGCTTTGGCCGCGTCCACCAGGGCCTCGAGCGAGTCATAGGGGCTGTTGGCGGGCACCGAGATCAGGTCGGGCGAGCCGCCGACAATGAACGGGTACCAGTAGTCGAACTTCTGGTCCCAGCCGCCCTGCACGGCCGCGGTGACGTTCGACTCCGACAGGCCCACCAGGGTGTAGCCGTCGTCGGGCTGGTTCATCACGTAGACCATGCCGTTCGAGCCGGCGACGCCGCCGGTCTGGTTGATGACGTTGATCGAGACCGGCAGGTGCTGCTCCATCTCGGCCATGATCATGCGGTTGATCGAGTCGGTGCCGCCACCGGCACCCCACACCACAGCGGTGGTGATGTCGCGGTAGGGGTAGTCCTGTGCAACGGCGGCGCCGCTGGCACTGGCGAGTGCGGCCACCGCGGCGGCCATGAACTTGAACGGTGTTCCCATGCGTTGATCCTCCTTCAGCTCTGACGTTGGGTGGGCTATTTGTATAATTTTATGTATACATTGTCAACGGCATAGAAATATACTTTGTTGCCCGACCCGTTTTCGCCGCTGGAGGCGCGCCACTTTGACCACGACCACCCTCTCGATCGCCGTCTTCGAGGGCGACGGCATCGGCCCGGAAATCATGGGCCCCACGCTCGACCTGCTGAGCGCGCTGTCGCAGGACGCGCGCGACTACCGTTTGCACTTCACCACCGTCCCGGCCGGCGCCGCGCACTACCGCGACACCGGCGTCGACCTCAGCGAAACCGGCCTGCAGGATGCGCAGCGGGCCGACGCGATCCTGCTGTCGGCGATGGGCCTGCCGAGCGTGCGCTACCCGGACGGCACCGAGATCGCGCCGCAGATCACGCTGCGCAAGGCACTCGGGCTGTTCGCCGGGGTGCGCCCGGTGCGCGCGCTGCCGCACCTCTGCCCGCTCCGCCTGCCCGAGGGCAAATCCATCGATTTCGTGCTGATCCGCGAGAGCACCGAGGGCCTCTTCTACTCGCAAGGCAACGGCGAGTGCAGCGCCGATGAGGCGCGCGAGACCTTGCGCATCACCCGCGCGGTGACCGAGCCGCTCTGCGCCTTCGCTTTCGACCTCGCCGCGCAGCGCCAGCCCGCCGCCGGCGCCCGCTCCGGCGTGACGTGCGTCGACAAGGCCAACGTCTTCCGCGCCTTTGCGTTCTTTCGGTCGCTGTTCGACGCCGAAGCCCGGCGCCACCCGCACATCCCACACCACCACGCCTACGTCGACGCGATGGCGCTCTGGCTGGTGCAACGCCCCTGGGATTTCGACGTGCTGGTCACGGAGAACATGTTCGGCGACATCCTCTCGGACCTCGGCGCCGGCCTCATGGGCGGGCTCGGTGTGGCGCCTTCGGCCGACATCGGTGCCCACCACGCGGTGTTTCAGCCCTGCCACGGCTCGGCGCCGGACATCGCCGGCACCGGCGTGGCCAACCCCACCGCCATGCTGCTCTCGGCGGGGATGATGCTCGACTGGCTCGGCACCAAGCACGGCATCGCCGAGCTGAACCGCGACGCGAAGCGCGTGCAGCTCGCGGTCGACGCGGTGCTCGGCGACCCCGACTGCCTGACCCGCGACCTCGGCGGGCGGGCGACGACGCAGGCTGTTGCGGACAGCGTGGCCGATGCCCTGCGCGGCACGGTGGCCGCCTGACCGGCGTGTCATGGCCCGCGACGAGGGACGGCGTTGTATCCCGCGGGCGCGCTGGCACCCCGCCTGACGGTATACACTGTGCGCCGCTCCTTCGGACCACCCGACCCGACTTTCCGCCGTGACCTCAAGCCCGTCCAAGTCCTCGTCCAACAGCCAACGTGCCACGGCGGCGCTGCGCGACCTGATTTTCTCGGGCAAGCTCTGGCCCGGTTCGAACCACCTCGAGACCGAGCTCGCCACGCGGCTGGCGATGTCGCGCACGCCGGTGCGCGAGGCGCTGCTGGTGCTCGAAAGCCAGGGGCTGATCGAGGTGATACCGCGCCGGGGCGTGCGCATCCTGCCGGTGTCACCCGATGACATGCGCGAGATCTACGAGGTGCTGACCGCCATCGAGAGCCTGGCGGCGCGCAAGGCCGCGGCGAGCGGCTACGCCGAGAGCGACCTCACCGTGCTGGCCGAGGCCATCGACGACATGGACGCGGCCATCGCCCGTGAAGACCGCGAGGCCTGGGCCCGGGCAGACGAGGTGTTCCACCGCGAACTGGTGCGCCTGGCGAGAAACACGCGGGTGATGGCGATCTTCGAGCGCATGAGCGACCAGGTGCGACGTGCCAGGGCCGTCACGCTGCATGTGCGCCCTCTGCCGGTGCAATCCAACGCCGACCACCGCGCGGTGCTCGACGCGATCCGCGCGGGCGAGGCGGAGACGGCTGCTACCCGCCATGAGCAACACCGCGAGCGCGCCAAGGACGTGCTGGTCGGTTTGCTGATACAGCTCGGCCTGAAGCAACTCTGACCCCACACGCAGCCGTTCGCACCGACACGAAAACGGGCTTGCACTAACGCCATTCGTCTACCGCGACCACGGTGTCGAGTCGCACACGATCAATCCTGCGCCAACAAACTCGCCGTCAATAGCCGCAGCCGTGTGCCGATACGGTCGGTGTCGATCCACAAGGAAGTCACCGGAGACGCACAATGCAACCCCGTTTCAGCAAACTGGGGGCGGCCGCATTGCTCGCGAGCGCCGCCACCCTGACCATCACCGCCTGCGTCAGCAGCAGCGACAGCAGCAACACCACGGCGCCGGCCGACGACGTCACCTACAACGGGCCGGGCTCGAAGTGGGATGTCACGTTCAACAGCGGCGGCACCTTTGTCGTGACCAAACGCGCCAACACAACGGCGCCGGTCGACTTCACCGTCGAGGGCACCTGGACCACCTCGACCTCCGGCTTCAAGCTCATGACAGTCGGCACCGTCACCGGCACCGGCGGGCCGAGCGCGGGCGACACCGCCTGGGCGATCGACGTGCCGGGCTACGCCTTGTTGCTCAGCCCGATGGAGAGCGGGTCCGACCAGGTGATTCCGATGGTCGCCTCGGGCAGCTGCCCGACCGCCGACTTCGCCGCCAACTGGGTCATCGTGAAGAAATCGAATTCGTCTGACGCCACGAGCTCGTCGCGCGACTTTTTCGGCAGCTACCAGTACACCGCTGCAACCTCGACCGCCATCCTGCCCTCCGTGCACGCGCTCGACAACAGCTTCACCAACCAGGGCGCCAACAGCCTCGGCGCATCGACCTGCACCGACGGCATTGCGCTGGTGAGCGACGCGGTGATGTACCTGACCACCAACGGCGGTGCGATTGTCCACACCCAGGTGTCCGACCCGAACGAGTCCTCGTTCATTTTCGCGCTTGCGCAGAAGGCCATCACCAACGTCGCGAACTTTGACGGCGACTACGCCGGCATGGTGTTCGACGGCAATTTCAGCGCCGGCGCGCGCTTGATCCCGGCGGCGATGACCTGCACCAGCGGCACCTGCAGCGGCACCTTGCTGTCCGGCCCGGAGAACACCGCCACCGCGTCCGACCCGTGGACACTCGCGCTGACCAACACCGTCGACGACCCGAGTGCCGGCCTGATCACCGGGACGTTGACCGACAACGGCAGCGCCAACACCGGCAACGTCGCCTGCATGATCGACAGCGACGTGCTGGGCACCGGCAAACGCATCATGAGCTGCGTCGGTCAGTCGCCGGGCGACAACACGCAGATGGTCAACGCGATCTTCGCCTCGAAGTGAGCCCCCGCCCGGGCAGCTTCGCGCTGCCCGGCCACGGCCTCGCCGCCGCGTCTAGCTGGCGGCGATTTTTTTTTGTGGATCGTAAAAGGGCTTGGGCACCACGGTGACGGGACGCTCGCCGGTCGCGGTGTCGGCGACCCCTTCGGTGCCGAGCGCGGTGTGCGCGACGGCCAGCATGGCGAGGCCGATGTTGCGTTTCAGCCGCGGCGAGTAGACGGCCGAGGTGATCTTGCCGACGGTCTCGCCACCGATGCGCACCGGCCAATGGTTGCCGTTCGGCTGCGCGAGCGGCGGCCCGCCGATCTCGAGCCCGACAAAACGCTGCGACACACCCGCGTCGCGGATTGCGCGCAGCGCCGCCTTGCCGATGAAGTCGGCCTCCATGTCGAGGTCGACGAGGCGGTCCCAGCCCATTTCGAAGGGGTTGTTCTCGATCGTCATGTCGGTGACGTAGGAGAGCATGCCGCCCTCGATGCGCCGGATGGTCGAGGTGTGGCCGACGTGCAAGCCAAGCGGCTCGCCGACGTCCATGAGCCGGGTCCAGAGGGCGTCGCCGCGGGTGCCGTCACGCAGGAAGATCTCGTAGCCGAGCTCGCTGCTCCAGCCGGTTCGCGAGATCACCAGCGGGATGCCGTCGAGCTCGTGCTCGACGCAGCGGTAGTAGCGCAGCTCCCGCACCCAGTCGCCGAACACCGCCGCCATGATGTCGCGCGACTTCGGACCCTGCAATTGCAAGGGCGACACATCAGGCTCGCGGATCTCGACGTCGTAGCCGCCGTGCACCTGCACGCCTTTGGCCCAGAGCAGCACGTCGCTGTCGGCCAGTGACAGCCAGAAGTGGTCGTCGGCGAGCTTCAGCAACACCGGGTCGTTGATGATGCCCCCCTCGGCGCTGGTGATGAACACGTACTTGCACTGGCCGACGGCGCACTGCGAGAGGTCGCGCGGTGTCAGTGACTGCACGAAGCGCGCGGCGTCGGGCCCGGTGATTTCCACCTGCCGCTCGACCGACACGTCGCAGAGGATCGCGTCGTTCACCAAGTGCCAGAAATTGGCCTCCGGGTCGCCGAAGCTGCGCGGGATGTACATGTGGTTGTACACGGAATAGCCCGTGCAGCCGTGCCGTTGTGTCGCGGCAAAGAACGGCGACTTGCGCACCTGACAGCCGTATTCGTTGTCTTCAAGTTCAGGCGCGCTCATGTCGGTGGGTCTCGGTGTCTGGGTGACGGCCATCGCGCCGCACAGGTCGCGACGGCGCGCAGACTGTAACAGGCTGCCCTGAAACGCCGACACTGACCGTCGCAGACACGCCCTTCAGCGTCGCGGAATCCGCAGGTGGAACCCGAGCCAGACCGTGCGATGTCACGCAGTCCGGTTAGGGCACCGCCTGCCCACTCGCCCGCAACACGCGCAGCGCGGCGAAGTCTGTCCGATACCGGACCAACGACCAGCCGAACAACGCCGCCATACACAAGAGCAGCGGCACCATGAAGAACCCGCTGATGCCTGATAGCAGCAACTGCAGGTTCAGCACGAACAGCACGCCTGAGCCGACCAGGATCATCAGAACGAGTGCATTGCGGGCCCGAGACAGGCGGGAGTCGCGTGAATAGCCCAGCACCATGCCCACGGTGGCGAGCAAGCCGGCGTAGAGCCGGGCCACCGCGAGCACCAGCTCGTTGATCTGGTCGGCAGACTTCGGCGCGAAGATGCCGATATAGCGTTCTGGCAAGAGACCCAGGGGCACGGCACTCGAAAGAGCCACGACAGCTCCGAGGGTTGCCAGGTTCTTGTACCCCCAAAGCCAGTGTTCCTTGTGTTCATCAGTCATCTCGTTATCCTTTTCGTGGCGGTGTCCATGAGAGGCCGGGGAGCACCGGTCGACCGCCTCGACCCGGCACCACGCTGAACCGTCAGCAACCTAGAACAACGCCTGCTGCGCCGGCACAACCGCCTCGCCAGGTGCGGACCACTGGTGGCGCGCGAGGTCGATGGCGCCGTCGACCACCGCGACGCCCTCCACGGCGAGCCGCGCGCGCTGTTCTGCGGCGGCGCCCTGGTAGCTGATCAGGCCGCGCGCGTTGACGACGCGGTGCCACGGCACGTCGTCCGGGCAGGCTGCCAGCGCACCGCCCACCAGCCGCGGGCCTTCGCGCCGAAAGCCGAGCGGGTCCATGCCGTCGCGCGGCCCCACCGCCGCAGCCACCTGGCCGTAACTCACCACCTGGCCGCGCGGCACGCCACGCACGAAATCCCAGACCGCGGTGTCAAAGGCCGCGGTGCGGCTGACCACGGCACTCACGTCGGCTGCCCTCCTTCAACACGCCACATCAGGCGGAGATCAGCATCGGGAAATCACTGCCTTCGAGCGCGTCGCCGTCGCCCAGGGTGACGTGCTCGAACGGCGGTGAGGTGACGATGCCCTCGCGACGGGCAAAGCGCACGCCGTCGCCGAGCAGGCGCAGAGAGAAGGCGCGGCGTTGCGCGCTGACGCTGGTGTTGGCCGGGGCGCCGTGCACGGTGCGGTAGTCGAAGGCCACCGCGTCACCGGGCTCGAGCGCCCAGCCGACGATGTCGAAGGCGCCGCGGTCGGCATCGATGTTCGGGATCTCCTCGAGGCCGTCGTTGGCGTTCAGGGGTTCGCCATTGAAACGCTGGGGCCGGTAGTACTTGCCCCAAAGGTGTGAGCCCGCGACAAATTCCAGCGTGCGCTCGCGCGGCACGGTGTCGAGCGGGATCCACAGGCTGACGGTTTTCGGGCCGTCGACGCAGTAGTACGGCATGTCCTGGTGCCACGGCGTCGGAATGCCGTTTTGCGACTCCTTGACCAGCACGTGCTCGTGGAAAAGCTGCACCGAGTCGCTCTGCATCAGCGCTGCACCGACGGCTGCGGCGGGCGAGTCGAAGATGAACTCTCGGTATGCGGGGATGCGTTGCCAGCTGCAGTAGTCGACAAAGAACCGCCCACCCTCGTGGCTCTGGTAGATGCGCGCGTTCGGGTTCGGGTCGGCCATGTTGGCCGCCACGCCCTCGCGCAGGCGGTCGACCCACGCCGCAAAGTGGCCACGCAGCACCGTGGCGCCGTCGCGTTGAAACTGCGCGACCGTGTCTGGGTGAACGGCTGGTTGCATGGGTACCCCTCTTGCCGCAACGGGACGGCACCGATGCCTGCCCGTTACCGTTGGCTTGGCTGACGCGCCAACGGTATACGACATCCGCGCACGGGCGCAAAGGCGAAACCGACAACCGGTGAAGGTCAGCGGTGCCGTGGGCTTAGCGGTAGTAGCCCACCCGAACGCTGGTGCCTGGAATCTAGACAGCCACCATTGGCACGCTGTCAGTTCCCACTTGAATGAGATCCGGAATTTGGACAGGCACCATCGGCATGCTGTCAGATCTGCGGCGGAACTCAGACCCGAAACTCAGACAGGCACCATTGATTGACTTTCAGATCCACAAAAATTTTGGAGCTCGCCAAACCCGGCTACACATCAAACAGTGCGTTCGAGGTGCCAGATCTTGGACACGATTTGCCAGCCTTCCGCGCCCAACACGAAGCCGAGGTGATCGACAAACACGTTCTGATGCGCGCGGATGCGGATCTTCACGGTCGCGCTGACCGGCGACAGGTGATCGACCATCAACACCTCCGCCTCGCGCGCTTGGCCAGCGCTGGCCGGCGACGCGCGCCCGGCCACGTCGCGGCTGAAGCTGTCGATGGACTCGACAAACACGGTGCCGTTGTCGCCGTCGAACAGGCTCGACTGCGGGTGGAACACGGCGTTCAGTTTGTCGGTATCGCATTCGTGGATGGCGTCGAAGTAGGTCTCGATTGCGGTCAAAAGGTCGGCTTGCAATGTCATGGGGCGCCTTTGCTGATGGGTGTGGACACCAGCTTGTCACCGACGCCCGGGACACAGTATTGTCTGATATGACAATGTCCGGTCATATTTTGCCAACATGCCTGAACACGCTGATCCCGCTGACACATCACCGCTCGTGTGCGCCATCGCGTACGACGGCCTTTGCACATTCGAATTTGGCATCGCAGTGGAACTGATTGCACTGCCACGCCCCGAGTTCGAGAGGTGGTATCGGTTTGCCAGCGTCAAGGCCGAGCCCGGCCCGGTACGCGCGGCCGGCGGCATCACGGTGGACGCAACCGATGGCCTTGGACGGCTCCAGGAGGCGAGCCTGATCGTGGTCCCCGGTTGGCGCGGCGCGGACGCACCTGTCCCTCAGGACTTGCAGCGCGCGTTGCGCGCAGCGCACCGACGCGGCGCACGCGTGGCATCGATTTGCTCGGGTGCCTTTGTGCTTGCCGCCGCAGGCCTTTTGGACGGCAAACGCGCGACCACTCATTGGCGCTACACCGAGCAACTGGCGGCGCAGTACCCGGACATCCATGTGGACCCGGATGTCCTATTTATCGAAGAAGGCACGGTGTCCACGTCTGCGGGCTCGGCCGCCGGACTGGATCTCGGCTTGCACCTCATCAGGCAGGACTTTGGTGCGCAGGTCGCCGCCTCGGTCGCGCGGCGCTTGGTCTTGCCGGCACAGCGCGATGGCGGCCAACGCCAGTTCGTGCCACGCCCCGACCCGAAAACCCGCGTGGGTGCAAACCTCGCAGCGCTCCAGGACCGCGTGCGCGCGTCCCTCAACGAAGACTGGCCCATCGAACGCATGGCCACGACAGCAGCCACCAGCAGCCGCACGCTCGCACGCCGGTTTCACGAGGAAATCGGCACCACCCCACTGCACTGGCTGAAAGCCGAGCGTGTGTTGCGTGCCGCCGAGTTGCTCGAACACACCAGCACGCCACTCTCGGACATCGGCGACGCCTGCGGATTCGGCTCTGCTGAAACGTTCCGACGCGAATTTCGCAAGTCGATGGGCATACCCCCTGTCCGGTACCGACGCCAATTCGGCAAACACCTCTGCTGACCGACCAGCTGGTGCTGGTGCTGGTGCTGGCAAGCAGACCCATCGCGTGCGAAGCTCGCACCCGCCGCAGCTAACCAACGCCGACAAGACACCCCCTGACCTCGACAAACCATAATGAACCGGATCGTCGCTATCGACACTTTGCGCGGTGTTGCGCTGCTCGGCATCCTGCTGATGAACATCCGCAGCTTCGCGATGCCGGCAAGCGCCTACGCGAACTTGAAAGCGTACTTTGGCGAGACGTTGCCAGATCAGATCGCGTTCAGTCTGACGCACATTCTCGTGGATCAGAAGGCAATGGCGCTGTTTTCCCTGTTGTTTGGTGCAAGCGTGATGCTGCTGATACGAGGCCGCGCCGAAAAGGGCTTACCCACGGCGTGGCATCACCACTGGCGCAACACGCTGTTGCTCATCATCGGGCTGCTCCACGGCCTGTACCTTTGGGAGGGCGACAATCTTTTCGTGTACGCCGTCTGCGCGTACCCACTCTACGCCTGCCGTAACTGGCAACCACGCTTCCAGTGCGCAGTCAGCCTGCTGATTTTCCTGGTACCGTCTGCAGCGAATATGGCATTACACGCCAGTATTGCAAGCATGTCGACATCAGACCGCGCACAGCTTGCTGCGTACTGGCACCCCTCGAAACACGACATAAAAGCAGAGATTGCGTTGTATGGCAGCAGACCTTACACAGACCAGGTTGACTACCGGGCCGGCGACCTGGACCTCTCGAAGCCAAAAGCGCCCGACGGCCCACTGGTCGAAACCGCCGATGGGATGTACTTGCTGGACGCCTTCTGCCGCGCCATGGGCATGATGCTGATCGGCATGGCCTTGTACACAGGGGGCGTGCTGACTGGCAAGCGCAGCGCGCGCTTCTACCGAAGGTTGGTCTACGTCGGCTGCGGCGTTGGTTTTCCGATTGCGCTGGCGGGACTCTGGCAACTGTACCGCACTGCGTGGCACTGGGAGTACGCGCTGTTTCTGGGT
Source organism: Pseudomonadota bacterium (assembly GCA_039196715.1). Lineage (NCBI taxonomy): Bacteria > Pseudomonadati > Pseudomonadota > Pseudomonadota bacterium. Next base: position 13,923 of record JBCCUP010000041.1, on the reverse strand, counting down.
GGAGTGCCCAACAGCCTGGCCACGTTACTCATTGTGAGCGGCTACATCGGCGCCGTCATGCTGTGGTGCCGCAGTCCGCGCGGCCAAGCGCTCAAAGAGCGACTTGCCCTGGTCGGCCGCACAGCGTTGAGCAACTACCTCGCTCAGTCCGTGATGTGCACTGTGGTCTTTTACAGCTACGGCCTCGGACTGTTCGGAGACGTCAACCGCGCCACACAACTAGTGATCGTGGTGCTGATCTGGATTGTGCAGCTGCAGTTGTCGGCCTGGTGGCTCACGCGCTACCGTTTCGGCCCGGTCGAATGGCTGTGGCGCAGCTTGACCTATTTCACATTTCAACCCCTGCGCCGATCCTCCTGACCTGAACGGCACCCTTGGTCTTACCGAGACAGGCACTGTTGGCGTAATGCCAGTTCCAGCAGAGGCGACCAAGACAGCCACTGTTTGCTGTCACAGGACAGACACACCGCGGGCTGCACGAGCCAATTCCGCGGGTGGATGCCCCCCAAAAAGCGAAACAACGAAGTGCATGGTTCGGTGTACAAGGTCACCATGACACCCTGGCCGGTGCATACAGATGCCGACACCACGACACCAGTTGATCTCACTACACGACACACCGTGGTACCACTGCGTGTCGCGGTGCGTCAGGCGCGCCTACCTGTGTGGCGTGGACACCACGACAGGGGTGAGTTTCGAGCACCGTCGCGACTGGGTGGAGCAACGCTTGCTCGCCGTATCCTCCGTGTTTTCAATTGACATAGCGAGCTTTGCGATTATGTCAAACCACTACCATGTGGTCTTGCACGTTGACACATCGGCTGCTGCAACATGGACCGACAGCGACGTCGTCGGCCGGTGGCACCGCCTGTTCAATGGCAGCCTGCTAAGCCGCAAATTCCTTGACTGTCCAAACCTGTTGAGTCCAGCAGAGCTTGGGCGTGTCCGAGAGCTGGCAAATCAATGGCGTCACCGCCTGACCGATATCTCGTGGTTCATGCGTTGTGTCAACGAACCGATTTCCCGTCAGGCCAATGCGGAAGATCGGTGTACTGGCGCGTTCTGGGAAGGACGCTTCAAGAGCCAGGCGTTGTTGGATGAGAAAGCGATCCTGGCTGCCATGGCCTACGTCGATCTAAACCCGATACGTGCGGAGTTGGCGACCACGCCAGAGGACAGCGACCACACGAGCATTCGGAAACGCATCACTGCGGCACGACAGGGACAGATTCCAAAGGACTTGATGCGCTTTCAAGGCCATTCGCGCGACAACAAGTCAAGCGCCATTCCCTGTTCGCTGCAACACTATGTCGAGCTGGTGGACTGGACGGGGCGCGTTGTCAAGAGAGGGACGCGCGGCGCGATTGATCACAACCTGCCCTACATTCTCAGCCGCATCGAGATCGGTGCATCCACATGGCTCACCATCGCAACGGAGTTCGAAGATCGATTCAAGCAGTGGGTAGGAACGGACAATGCCATCCAGACTGCCGCCCGCAACGTCGGAAAAATGCGCAGCCGTTCCCCACCGCTGATCGCAGCCTGATCAGTTTTACGCTCAAAACCAGGCCTAGACACCTAGCTGCGTGCGCGAAACGCGATGTGAAGATCCGCCGATTTTTGTTAAGCCAACCCCTAGACACTTCTGCCGCTGGACAAGCTGCCTGGCCCGAACGCCAGTTCTCCCGAATCAGGTCACACGAGCTTCAGCCGTATCTGCTCGTTGATTAGTGATCGCTTCCTTCAATATCTGTCGCTAGCCTGAGTCCCAACGCTCCCAAAAGTGCCCCAGCGATACGGTCAATCAAATGCTTCATCGAGGTGTATACCGTCCGTGGTTTTTCCAACGAAAGCACGATTGCAACCGCGCCGTACCACAGGCCCGCGAGAAAAAACGACAGCAGAATGAGCAGCGTATACGCGTGGTCGGGTATGGTTGATGGAAGGAACGCGGCGAAAACGCCAGCAAAGACTATTGCAGTCTTTGGATTACTGAGTTGGATCAACAATCCCGACAGGTACGACCGTCGCAGTGTCGGGTCGTCCGCGCCTTCATCACCGGGCTCTGATAACGACGACTTTGCGTTCCGCCACAATTTCAATCCGATGTAACAGAGGTATACGCCGCCCGCGATTCGCAGCCCAGTGTAAAGCCACGGGACAGTTTCCAGGACAACGAACAAACCGAAAGCCGCTGTCGCAGCAAACAGTGCACTGCCACTGGCCAGCCCAACGGCAACGGCAATCGCGTTTCTTCTTGAAACCGCGGCCGCTGTTCTTGCGACAAACACGAAACTGGGGCCAGGACTCAGCAATGCAGCCATGAGCGTCAGGGCCACACCAAACAGAAACGTATAGTCACCCATTTCAAGACTCCCGGTTTAAGCAACGACCTGACACATTGCACCAGCCAAACCCATCTCGCACGCGTCCGGCATCGTAACGTGGACCAAGGTGCTTTTGATTCGCCTATCGCGACACTGACCGAGGCTGAAGGATCCCGCGAATATCCCAACCGTTTGCGTAGCTTAGCGCCAAGTGTGCCTGGCTTGTGACGCGTTGACATCTGGCTCCTGGATCAGTCGTGCTTGAGCTGTGGCTGTCCGCGCTATTTTGAGTGGTTTGGATTTCAAATATGACTGTCTGCCAATAGCATTTGAGTCCTCACGAGATCAGTCGTACTTCAACAGTGCCTGTCTACTTCAACACCTTTGCTAACAGTGCCTGTCTGACATCGTTCGGTCGTACTTCAACAGTGCCTGTCTGACATCGTTGCTTCAACAGTGCCTGTCTGACATCGTTTCCTGTCTGACATCGTTGTCACGCGGGGGCCTCGGCAAGCGGTGCAGCGAAGAGTTGGCCGACGCAGGCCGGTGTGTGGGCGAGCCCCGCCAGGCGCATCAGGTGCCAGGCCAGCGCCTGGTTGCTCGCGAGCACCGGTTTGCCAAGCGCGGTTTCAGCGGGCTCAATCACCGACAACGCGCGCAGGCTGGTGCAGGAGACAAACACCGCATCGACATCATCAAGCGCACCGACTTCGGTGATGGCATCGAGGATGCTGTCCGCCCGTATGCGCGCGACGGTGAAGTCATCGGACTGGTTGAAGGACGCAACCGCGTTGACCTGAATACCGGCGGCGGTGAGGTTGGCGCGCATGGCGTCGGTCACCTCCACGGTGTAGGGCGTGAGCAAGGCGATGCGCCGCACGGCCAACGCTGCCAACGCCGCCTTGCAGGCACTGATCGGGTTGCTGGTGCGGGCGCCGGGGTGCGCGTTGCGGATCAACGCGTCGACCTCAGACTCACCGATCAACGTCGCGCCGGAGGTGCAGCCGTAGCCGATGGCATCGAAGGCAAATTCCGCAGGCAACAGGCGCGCAGCGCGCGGCAGTTCATCGCGCATGGCCCGCAGGGTCCCGGGGGTGACCGCCTGCGCATTCGGGATGCGCGCGTGGTAAAGCGCTATCCCCTCCCCTCGCAGGACAGTGCCGATCTCGTGCTCGATGGTCTGGTCGGTCTGCAGCACAATCAGGCCAAGGCGGGCCCGTTGCCCGAGGCCACCGTCGGTCGCGAAGGGCAGCTGTTCAACGAGATCGGGTGGCGCACTCATCCCGTGTCCGACCCGTCTTGCTGGGCAAAAAAGGACGTGCCCTTCGGCACCACCGGCAGGGCCATCTCGTAGGCACTGCAGCGCACGCGCCCGGAGGGCTCGCCGCGCACGAGTTCGTGGGTGTGGGCGCTCGGCAAGGCGTTCGGGCTGAGTTCGATGGCGTCCTCGCTGTAGTAGGTCGCAATGTAGAGTGTGCGCGGCTGGTCGGAGCGGTTCGGCGCCGAGCCGTGCAGCAGGCTCGAGTGCATGAAACAGACGGAGCCGGCTTTGCCCGTACACGGGACAACCCTGTCCCGGTGTTCGGCGACCACCGCATCGCTGACCGCGCCGGTGAACACGCCCTCGTGCCAGTGGGGGTACAGCGGGCCTTTGTGGGAGCCCGGAACGACTTCAAGCGGGCCGTTCTCGAGGGTCACGTCGTCGACGAACAGCAGCGCGGTGACCAGGTCGTCGTTGCTCATCGGTTGAAACGGGAAGTCCTGGTGGAACTTCACCTCGGTCGCCGAACCCGGCAGCTTGGAATTGACTTTGCCGTGGTGGAACTTGATCGCGGGGCCAATGAGTTCGGCCACCGCATCGACCAGGCGCGCGTTGCGCATCACGTGCAGGTATTCGGGCGACACTTCCTCGGGTGATTGCACACGGCGGATGGCCGGTTGTTCGGCACTGTGGCCCGGCTGCAGGTCGAAACGCGGGCGTCCATCGAGGCAGGTGCCGTAGTCGACGGTGTGGGCACGGCTTTCTTCGACCCAGCCCGAAAACACGCGGCGCAGGCTGTCGAGCTCGTCTGCGGTCACCGCATCCTCCATCACGAGCACCCCTTCGCGCCAGAACTCGGCGTGTTGGGCCCGGGTCAGTTCGGCCATGGCGGTACCCCGTTCAGCGTCACGGAAATTTGGTATATACCAATGGATCAACAGACCTGTCAATCCAACGAATAGCCGTCAGAGATCGAACGTTCAGCGCGCTTGACTGCCCGCTGAACCCTGGTATATACCATCCCCCACGATCCCCTTGATGAGTTCCACGTGCCTGCACCGTCGCCCCACAACGTGCCGCCTGCTGCCGCAACGCCGCGCGTTCAACAGATCGTGGACGCCTTGCGCGGTGACATCACGCGCGGCGCGCTGGCGCCGCACACCGCGCTGCCGTCCGAGCGCACCGTGGCTGAGGTGCACGGCGTCAGCCGCATGACCGCGCGCCGGGCACTGGAACGCATCGAAGCCGAGGGGCTGGCCTACAGCGCCGAGCGGCGTGGGCGCTTTGTGTCGCCAGGCCGGCTGAGCTACAACATCAGCGACCGACTGGGGTTTACCACGGATGCGCGCGACGCGGGCGTCGCCCTCGAGATCGAACTGATCGACGTCGACACCACCCCGGCAACCGACGCAAACGCCGCGCAGCTCGGCATTGACCGCGGCGACAGCCTGTACACCTACACGCGGCTCTTCCGCAGCGCCGGTCACGCGACATTCATCGAGACAGAATCGGTGATCGCAGCCCGGTTCCCAGAGCTGCTCAGCCACGACTTGCGGCAGTCGACGACACAGCTCTGGGAGCAACACTACGGCACCCACGCCGACACCGGCGACATCGTGATCCGGTTGTGCGCGCTGCGCGAAGACGAAGCTGCCCTGCTCGGTCTCGCACCGCACCACCCAGCCATAGAACTCGAACAGATTACCCGCGATCGCGATGGCGCACCCTTCTGCCTCGGCCGCCAGGTCTGGCGCGGCGAAATGGCGGAGTTTGTCGCCCACGCCAAGGTCAACCAATAACTCCGGTTTCAGGAATGCGCCCCATGACGCTTCACTTTCCCACCGCGGATCTCGGCCATCACAGCGCCGACCGCGGCACCGGCGACGCCGCCCACCGCGTGATCAGCGCAGACGCCTTTGCCGCCGCGCGTGCCGAAATCACCCAGTGGGCCGGCTACGCCCCCACCCCGCTGGTGTCGCTGGACGCCCTGGCAGCCGAACTCGGCGTCGCGCGCATCGACTACAAGGACGAGGGGCCGCGCTTCGGCCTCGCGAGCTTCAAGGCGCTCGGTGGCGCCTATGCCGCACAGCGCGTGTTGCAGGCGCAGATCAGCGCGCGCACCGGTGAGGCGGTGAGCCTCGCGTCCATCCGCAACGGCGAACACGCCGCCGCCTGCGCCGACATCACGCTGGTGTCGGCCACCGACGGCAACCACGGCCGCTCGCTTGCCTGGGGCTGCCAGCGCTTCGGCGCGCCGTGCAACATCTACATCCACGCTGAAGTCAGTGAGGGCCGCGCCGAGGCCATGCGCCGCTACGGCGCTAACGTCATCCGCATCGACGGCGACTACGACGAGTCGGTCCGGCTGGCGAAGACCGAAGCGGATGCGAACGGCTGGTTTGTCGTTTCCGACACCTCGTGGCCGGGCTACTCGCAACCGCCGCTCGACGTGATGTCGGGCTACGGCGTCATGACACGCGAAGCCTGCGACGCCCTTGCAGAGCCGCCAACCCACGTGTTTTTGCAAGGTGGGGTGGGTGGCATGGCTGCCGGCATTGCCGCTGCCTTGCGCCAGTTCTACGGCGCGGCGTCACCGCGTGTGGTCATCGTCGAACCCGACCGCGCCGCCTGCTTGTTTGAGAGTGCCAAGGCTGGCACCGCGACGTCGGTTGCGATCGAGACGGAGACCATCATGGCGGGCCTCTCCTGCGGGGAGCCCTCGCCGCTCGCCTGGGACATCCTCGCCGAAGAGGCAAGCGACTTCCTGACCATCCCGGACGACACCGTCGCGCCCGCCGTGCGCCTGCTGGCACGCCCGCTCGCGGGGGATCCGGCCATCGACGCAGGCGAGAGTGCCGTCGCCGGCCTCGCGGCCCTGATCCTCGCACGGCGCGACGCCGCGGTGTCCGAGGCGCTCGGGCTCGACGCGAACGCGCGCGTGCTGCTGTTCGGCTCGGAGGGTGTGACCGACCCGGACATCTTCGCGCGCATCATGGCCGGCCACGATGCACTCTGAACCCCCACGCGGGTTTCCCGAAAGCGAATTCACCGCGCGCACGCGCGCGGCGCAAACCCGCATGGCAGAGACCGGGCTCGCCGGCCTGCTGTTCACCAGCGAGCCGGAAGTTCGCTACTTCACCGGCTTCCACACGCTCTTCTGGCAGAGCCCGACGCGGCCCTGGTTCGTGTTCGTACCGGCCGAGGGCAAACCGGTCGCGGTGATCCCGGAAATCGGCGCGGCGCTCATGCGGCAGACCTGGCTCGACGACATCCACACCTGGAGCGCCCCGGCGCCCGCGGACGACGGCATCAGCCTGCTGGTCGAGTTGCTGCGCCCGCTCGCCGACGCCGGCGCACGGCTCGGCATCATGAAAGGCCACGAGACAGCCTGGCGCATGCCGCTCGGCGACTGGGAACGCCTGCTGGGCCACGGTCACATGCGCGGCCTCGTCGTCGACGACGCCACGGCACTCGTGCACGGCCTTCGCCGGGTCAAATCCGACGCCGAGATCGCAAAACTCGCGCACATCTGTGCGATCGGCTCGGCGACTTTCGACTGCGTTCCAGACCTTCTCGCGCCGGGCATGCCGCTCGACGGGTGCTTCCGGGCCTTTCGGCGCGAGGCGCTCGCACAGGGGGCCGACGACACGCCCTACCTCGTTGGCGCCGCCGAGCCGGGTGGCTACCGCGACGTGATCTCCCCGCCGTCCAACCGGCCACTTCAAGCAGGCGATGTGCTGATGCTCGACACCGGCTGCACCTGGGACGGCTACTTCTGCGACTTCGACCGCAATTGGGCGGTGGGCGATGCCGGCGACGCCGCGCGCCGCGCCCACGACGTGCTCTGGCGCGCGACCGAGGCCGGGCTCGCCGCGGCGGTGCCGGGCGCGACCTGTCGCGACCTGGTCGAGGCCATGGCAGCGGTGATCCGCGAACTCGACGGCAGCGGTGGGGACATCGGCCGGCTCGGCCACGGGCTCGGCATGCAACTCACCGAGCAACCGTCGCTCGCCGCTTTCGACAACACCGTGCTCGAGACCAACATGGTGCTCACGCTCGAGCCGTCGCTCGGCTACGGCGACGGCCAGATGATGGTGCACGAGGAGAACATCGTTGTTCGCCCCGAGGGCGCCAGACTCTTGACATCGCGCACGCCGAGCGAGCTGCCGGTACTTGGCCACTGAGCGGTGGAAGGGGCCAGAACTGTATTATCAGCCAAATTCGTCGAATTTCCGGCGCGAGAGCACGGCAAAAGTGTGAACCGGTACTGGTTTCTACGGATACCAGCAGAATACTGCGCAAAATCCGCCGACGAGCGTAGTATTGTGTCGCTTTGACTAACGTGTGCCCCGGTGCACGTCGTAAGATAGCGATCCCGCGCGTTGGCGCCGCCTTGGCGGCACCGGCGCAAGACCACCCACTGGAGTGATTATGAAGAAAACGATTCTCGGCGCAGCGCTTGTCGTCGCCACCATGGGCGCACCGACGTCGCCGTTCATTCAGTCTGCCTACGCAGACGGCCACAGCTGCGGCACGGTCTCGATCACGGAAATGGACTGGGCGTCCGCGCAGGTTGTCACTGCGGTTGCCACGTTCCTGATGCAACAGGGCTACGGTTGCGACGTGCAGAAAGTGCCCTCGTCCACCGTGCCGGCACTGACCTCACTCGCAGAAACCGGTGAGCCCGACATCCTGACCGAGGTCTGGGCAAACTCCACGCCGGCCTACGAAGGTCTGCTCGACGAGGGCAAGCTGGTCGAACTGACCAATGTGCTCTCTGACGGTGGCATTGAAGCCTGGTGGATTCCGGCCTACCTCGCCGAGTCCAACCCGGAGCTGACCACCATGGAGGGTATCCTCGCGAACCCCGCCGCGGTCGGTGGCAAGTTCCACGACTGCCCGTCTGGCTGGGCCTGCGACATCATCAACAACAACAACCTCAAAGCACTGGACGTTGAGAGCCAGGGCCTCGAGCGCTTCCAGCACGGCTCAGGTGAAACCCTGCAGACCTCCATCGCGTCCGCTTACGCTGACAAGGCACCGTGGTTTGGCTACTACTGGGCGCCGACCGCTGTGCTTGGCAAGTACCCGATGGTGCAGGTCCAGGTAGGTGAGTACGACGCCGAAGCACACACCTGCAACGGTGATGCAGACTGCGCCAACCCGACCTTCTCGGCCTATCCGAAAGCCAAGGTTGTCACCGCTGTCTCGGGCGCGTTCATGGAGCGCGAGCCGGCGATCGCCGAGCTGCTGAAGAACGTGGCTTTCACCAACGCGCAGATGGGTGACGTGCTGGCCTGGCGCCTGGACAACAACGCGTCCAACGAAGAAGCCGCGGTCTACTTCCTCTCGACCTACCCGGAAGTCTGGGGCAACTGGTTGAGCGACGGCGCCAAGGAAAAACTCGCAGCGCTGCTGTGATCTAGACAGGCCCGGTCTACACCACGGTACCCGGGCCAACCGGCTCCGGGTGCTGCGGTCTCCCCAGACCGATCGGCACAGGCACCTCCCGCCGTCCTGGCGGGAGTGTGTTTTCACCAGGAGACGAACAGATGGCGTTTTACGAAGGGGCATTCAAGGCTCTCGGACTCGAGAGCTGGTGTGAAGAGGGGTCATCCAACGCCCCGTTATCAATGGCAGACCTCCTGGCCCAGGCGAGTGGCGACGACGCCGACGCGTCCGGACCACTTTTTCCGTTTCCCTCGCTGGACAACCTCAACGAGAGCTGTGGCAGCGTGGTGCAAACCCGCGACCTGACCAAGGGCATCGAGGACAGCTTCCTGGCGGCCAAGCCGGCGCTGAAGACCGTGCTCGACCCGCTGACCCAACCGCTGAGCTGGTTGCTGGACGGCGCGCTCTACCTCTTCAACGTCGTGCCCTGGTTCATCATGATTCCGCTGCTGGTGGCCGTCGCGTGGTACTCCTCGCGGTCCATTGGTGTCACCATTTTCGTCGCCTTCTCGATCTGCCTGCTCGCTTTCGTCGACCACTACGACGTCGCCATGCAGACCCTGTCCATCATTTTTGTGTGCACTGGGTTCTCGGTTTTACTCGGTGTACCGATCGGTATCGCGATGTCGCGCTCCGACACCCTGCAACGCATGGTCGTCCCCATACTCGATCTGCTGCAGACGCTACCGACCTTCGTCTACCTGATCCCGCTGATTTTCCTGTTCTCGGTGACGGAATCGAAACTCTACGGCATCGCCATCATTCTCTACGCCATCGTGCCGGTGATTCGCCTGACCGACCTCGGCATCCGTCTGGTCGACCGCGACGTCATCGAGGCCGCCAACGCCTTCGGCATGAATTCACGACAGAAGCTGATCGGGGTGCAGTTGCCGCTCGCGCTGCCGAACATCATGGCCGGTATCAACCAGACCATCATGATGTCGCTCGCGATGGTGGTGATCGCGTCCTTGGTGTCCGCGCCCGGGCTCGGCGTCAATGTGTTGCGGGGCATCCGCAACCTCGAACTCGGCGTCGGCATCGTCGCGGGCATCGGCATCGTGCTGCTCGCGGTCATCCTCGACCGGGTCTCCAAAGCCGCCTTGTCTCGCGTTGACATGACGCGCGTCGGTCACTGAGGAGAGAAACCATGTCAGCACAACCCAAAGTTCGCCTGCGCGACCTCTACAAGATTTTCGGGCCGGAAGACAAGGCTGCACTGGCGCATGTCAAGGCCGGACTCGGCAAGGAAGACCTGCTGGTTCAACACAACCACGTGCTCGGCTTGCAGGACATCAATGTCGACATGCAAGCCGGTGAGATCACCGTGGTCATGGGCCTCTCGGGTTCGGGCAAATCGACCCTCATTCGCCACCTCAACCGACTGATCGAACCCACCGCCGGCGAAATCCTGGTTGACGGCGAAGACGTCATGCAGCTCTCCAAAGACGGCTTGCGCGGCATTCGTCAGAACAAGATGTCGATGGTGTTTCAGAAGTTCGCGCTGCTGCCCCACCGCACCGTGGTGCAGAACGCTGCCATGCCCTTGATCGTGCGCGGCGAGGAGGAAGAGCACTGCCTCAGCGAGGCCACCAAGTGGCTCGACCGCGTCGGCCTCGCCGGCTTCGAGAACCACTACCCGGCGCAGCTCTCGGGCGGCATGCAGCAGCGTGTCGGCATCGCGCGGGCGCTGACGGCCAACACCGACATCATGCTGATGGACGAGGCCTTCTCGGCGCTCGACCCGCTGATCCGCACCGACATGCAGGACCTGCTGCTCGAGCTGCAGCAGGAGCTGCACAAGACCATCATCTTCATCACCCACGACCTCGACGAGGCCCTCAAGCTCGCCGACCACCTGGTGATCCTGAAGGACGGTGCCGTGGTCCAGCAGGGCGAACCGCAGGGCATCCTGCTGCACCCGAACGACCCCTACATCGAGGACTTCGTCAGCGACATCAACCGTGCCCGCGTGCTGCGTGTGCGCTCGGTGATGGGCGAACTCGACAACAACGTGGAGTTTGGCGGCGACGTGCAGGCCGGAGACAGCCTTGAAAAGCTGATCGCGATCTCCGGCGGCGAAACCGGCAAGATCTACCGCGTGCTCGAGGACGGGAACGCGGTCGGCCAGCTCGACATGCGCGACCTCGTCAAAGCGCTGGTGCCACGGGTCTCCTCCAGCAAGGCGGACTGAGCGCCGTGCCCGCCTGGGCACGCCACGCCGCGGCGATCGAAGCGGTCGCCGCGGTGGTCACAGCCGCGGTTGCCGTCGCTGCCCTCGTGGGCGTCAAACTGCAACTCGATGCCAACGACACGCTGCAGCGCGAGCAGTCCGCGCGCGACGCCTTTCGCGCCCACCTGGTGCTTGCGGTCGAGAAGCCCGGCTTCGCCCGGCCCGCAGACGCCTGCGCGCTGATCGCCTCGCCCGACGGCGGCGCCTACAGTGCCTTCGTCGACCACCTGCTCTACTCGGCCGAACAGATGCTGGCGGTGGAGGCCGGTTGGGACACGAGCTTCGATGCGCTCTTGCAGCCCCACACCGACTACCTCTGCTCGGCTGAGGCGCCCACCGGCGACACCGCCGCCACACGCACGCTGCTCAGCCGATTCCGCGCGACCCACTGTTCGGTGGCAGCCGCCTGTTGAGCTTCCCGTCCCGGCTACGATCGGACCTGACTCGACGCCGCGTGCACGCCCAGGAGCAGCCGACTGGCGGCGCCGTGGCTGCGCAGTGACGCCACGAGCATGTACGGCGCGAAGAACAGCATGCCGCCAACCGAGGCGAGCGCGGCAAGGGCGAGCGCCGCAGGCGAGAAACCGCCGCGCCAGGCCACCCACACGGCCGAGAGCACGAGGTAGCACGCGAAGTCGAGGTTGAACTGGCCGCGCCAGGTCAGCGCCAGCAAGTCGGACACGAACACGGGCGCGAGCGCCATGCCGTGGGTGGGCACGACCGCGAGGGTGTACACGAGCACCGCCGCGCCGAGGGCGGCGACCAGGGTGCGAAACGCGTTCATGCGTTCACCGCCTGCGCGTCGGGCGCAGGCCCGGTCGCGGGTCGCCAGAGCGGACCGACCCCGAGCAGCAGAAAGCCGGTGTTGAACACGAGGTTCGACGGGTTGCCCGAGGCCACCGATCCGGCGCCGTCGACCACAAACCAGGTCAGGAACCCGGCGAGCACACTCCGGCGCACCAGCTCGGGCGCGCGGTCGTACACGCTGCAGGCCAGGCCCCAGATCAGCACGCCCCAGCCGCACAGGAAACCGCCTGCAAGGGCACTGAGGAAGCGGGTGTCCGGATCGGCGAAGGTCGTGGCGCCGTCGATCGGCCAACTCAGCAGGTCGAGGGTCAATCGGGCCGGCTCGCGGGTGGCGGCCATCGAGCCGAGGAAGAACACCGGGCCGAAGGCCCCGACGACGACGGCTGAGAATTTCAGCCAGCGGCGGTGAAGACGGTGTGACATGGACAGGCTCCGTGGTGACGAGGCACACAGCCTGGTGACCCCGGGTCAGCGTGGCAATTACCTCGGAGGTAAGCGACACGGTACCCGCGGGTGTGCACACTGTCGCCATGAACCGCTTCTCCGACGCCCTGCGCACCTGGCGCAAGACCCGCCGCCTGAGCCAGCTCGAGCTGGCCGTCGAGGCGGAGGTGTCCGCGCGGCACATCTCTTTTCTCGAAACCGGCCGCGCCCAACCGAGCGCCGAGATGATCGGCCGACTGGGTGAAGCCATGCAGTTGCCACTGAGCGCGCAGAATCAGTTGCTCACCCAAGCAGGCTTTGCCGCGCGCTACCCCGCACGCGACTGGGGCGACACGGCGATGGCACCGATCCGCGCGGCGGTCGAGCGTATGCTCGGCCGTCACGATCCCTACCCCGCCCTGGCCCTCGACCGGGTGTGGCGCATCGTGTCGATGAACGCGAGTGCCGAGGCCCTCTACGGCGCACTGGGCGTGCACACCGGCGACAGTCTGCTGGAGCTGATGCTGTCAGACGCCTTGGCCACGGTCATCGAGAACTGGCCAACGGTTGCCCACCACACGGCGAAACGCTTGCGCACCGAAAGCGCGGCGCAGGGGGGCGTCCCCGAGCTCGACCGCGCCGCCGACGCGCTCGCGTCTGCGCCGGCGCCAGAGGCCGCGCCCGCGTCACCGGTGGTGCCGATGGTGTTGGCGGTCAACGGCGCCCGGCTCGCGCTGTTCGGCACGATCGCACAGTTCGGCACACCCGAGGACGTCGCGCTCGACGACCTCAAGATCGAGTTGTTCTTCCCGGCCGACGAGACGACGCGACTGACCCTGGAAGCGCTGGCTAGCTGATTCGGGACACCGTGCGGTGTTGCGTCCATTCGCCGCGTCTCGCTTTGCCTGCGCGGCCCGACAAGGACACCGCTCCTACGGCTGGCCTCAGACCTTGTGGGAGCTTGGTCGTGGCGTAGCCACACCGGGCGATTGAGTGGGACGCCCGCTTCGCTTTCCGTGACGGATCCATTCGCCGTGTCTGGCTGCGCCAGGACACGGCTCCCACAGTTGGCCTCGGAGCCTGTGGGAGCTTGGTCGTGGCGCAGCCAAACCGAGCGATTGGAATGAACGGCGACTTCGTGGTTAGCGCCGGGTTCATTCGCCGTGTCTGGCTGCGCCAGGACACGGCTCCCACGGCTGGCCCGGGATCGTGTGGGAGCTTGGTCGTGGCGTAGCCACACCGAGCGATGGGAATGGACGGCGGCTTCGTGTTTGACGCCAGGCTCATTCGCCGTTTCTGGCTGCGCCAGGACACGGCTCCCTCGGCTGGCCCAGGTTCTTGTGGGAGCTTGGTCGTGGCGTAGCCACACCGGTCGATGGGACTGGACGGCGGCTTCGTGCTTGACGCCAGGCTCATTCGCCGTG
>JBCCUP010000040.1 GCA_039196715.1 Pseudomonadota bacterium | reverse complement strand
TTGCCCGTGGGGTCCAACAACCACCTTTTACTGCCTATGCACGCGGGTTTCTTTTTTTTGCTGGGCTCAACTTACCCCCGCCCCTAAAAAAAAACCCCCCACGACTCCGATTCGCCGATGGTCAACACGCCACCGGGACGCAGCGCGGACACGATCTTCGACACAATGCTGATCTGGTCGTCCTGCGAGAAATAGATCAACACGTTGCGCAGCATGACCAGGTCGTAGGTGTCGCGTTGTCCGTTGTCTTGCATGAGGTTGTGCTTGGCAAACTGCACCCGTTTGCGGACATGCGGCGCAACGGTGTACCGACCCGCCTCCGAACTGAAGTAGGTGTCGAGCATCTCCGGTCGGCTCATGCGCAAGCGGTTGATGTTGCGCCCGTCGTACTCACCGAGACGCGCTTGCTTCAGCACATCCGTGCAGATGTCTGTCGCCAGGATCTGCGCCTTCGGTTTCACGTTCAGCGGGCCGAGCACGTGTTCACTCAACATCGCCAGCGAGTAGGCTTCTTCACCGGTCGAGCACGCGGCCGACCAGAAACGCAACAGCCCGGTGGGACGCCGCTCAACCAGGGCTGGAAAAAAGGTGTTCTCGAGGTAGCGCCACAATGGCCGTGTCCGAAAGAACGCCGTCTCGTTGGTGGTGAACGCGTTGACAAGGCGTTCACGTTCGTCCGCGTCGCGGTCGACCAGATCCAGGTATGCCGCCGCGTCGTCCATGTCGACAGCGCGCAGGCGCCGTTTGAGTCGGGTCTCGACGAACTGACAGGTCAGCTCGCCGAGGTGAAGGCCGGATTGCTGGTAAATGGTGTCAATCACGCGTTGCTGTGTGGCCTGTGGCAGCGCGCAGACACCCGGTAGATCTTCGTGCGACTTCTTCAGAGCGCTCACGATCAAGGGTCTCCGTGTATCAGTGTCCAACGCGGTGCGGCAGGGTGGCCGCACCGATCCATGTCAAAGCGAGACGGGGTCTGACTCGACGCCCGCCTAGACAGCGAACTTGTTCGCGCTCTCCATGAGGTGCTCGGCACCGCGGGTGAGGTCGAGCGTGGCCTTGGCAATGCCCTCCGACGCGTGCGCCGACTTCTCGGTGGCCTCGGAGATCTGCTGAATGGAGCTGCTCACTTCGCGCGCGGCGATGAGCTGCTCTTCAGCGGCGCAGGAGATCTCGGCGATGGCGCGCGTGGTGTCGTGCACCCCGGAGACGATGTCGTTGAACGAGCGCACCGCGTCTCGCGAGGTCTGACTGCCCTGGTTGACGTTTTTCACAGATTCACTGATAAGCTGGGTGATTTCCTTGGTGGCTTGCGAAGAGCGCTCGGCGAGCTTGCGCACCTCGTCGGCGACCACCGAGAAGCCCAGGCCGTGTTCACCGGCACGGGCGGCCTCGATCGCGGCGTTCAATGCCAGCAGGTTGGTCTGGCTGGCGATTTCGCTGATCACCTTGACGATCTCGCTGATGTCCTCGGAAGACTTGTTGATCAGTTTCATCGCTTCGATCGAATCGTTGATCGCCGTCGAACCGACCTCGGCGGCACGCTGTGTCGACTGCGCGAGCTGGTCGGCGTTCTTGCTGTTCGATGCGATCGAGTCGATCGACGCCGTGAGTTCCTCGACTGCGGCGTTCATCTCTTCGGTGTTCGCACCGAGTGACTGCGCGGTATTGGCCACGTTGTCGGAGCGCTCGGCGATCTGGCTGGAGGCGTCGGTGAACTCCTGTGCGAGATTGCGCACATCGGCCTCGACCTCGACCTGTGTGGTGATGTTCGAGGCGAATTTGACGACCTTGTAGAGGCGCCCGTCAGCGTCGAAGATCGGGTTGTACGAGGCCTCGATCCACACGGCGCTGCCGTCGCGTGCCACGCGCTTGTACCGGCCCGTGTCGAACTCACCGCTGCGCAGTTTCGCCCAGAACTGGTTGTAGGCCGGCGACGCCGCGTACTCGGCGTCGCAGAACAGACTGTGGTGTTTGCCGACGATGTCCGCCAGGCGGTATTTCATCTCCCCGAGGAACGCCTCGTTTGCGGTGAGCACGTTGCCTTCGAGGTCGAATTCGATGATCGCACGGCTGCGGTCGAGCGCGTTGAGCTTGCCCTCGTTGTCCGCGTTGCGCTGGCGCTCCTCGGTCACGTCGGTCGCGAACTTCACGACCTTGACCACCTCGCCCTCGGGGTTCAGCACCGGGTTGTAAGAAGCGTTGATCCAGATGTCGTCGCCTTTGGCTGAGACACGCTTGAACACACCCGCAACCAACTGGCCCTCGCGCAAGGTGTCCCAAAAATCGCGGTACTCCTGCGTGCCAGCGTATTCAGGATCACAGAACATGCGGTGGTGCTTGCCCTGGATTTCGGCCAGGGAGTAGCCCACCGTCGCGAGGAAATTGTCGTTGGCATCGAGAATCTGGCCGTCGAGGGTGAACTCGATGCGCGCCTGCGCGGCTTCGACTGCATTGAGCTTGCTCTCGTTCTCCGACGACGTCACCCGCTCCTCGGTGACATCGGTGGCAAACTTCACCACACCCTGCACGCGGCCATCGGCGTCGTACAGTGGGTTGTAGGACGCGTTGATCCAGATCTCGCTGCCGTCTTTCGTCAGACGCTTGAACACGTCGGCAACGCGCTCGCCCGCGGCCAGGTTTTTCCAGAAGGCACCGTACTCCACCGAGTTGGCGTAGCCCGGCTCACAGAAGATCCGGTGGTGTTGGCCGGCGATTTCGTCCAGCGCGTAGCCCGTGGCGGCGAGAAAATTCGCGTTCGCCGTGCGGATGGTGCCGTCGGGGTCGAACTCGATCACCGCCTGGGCGCCGTCGATCGCGCTGTACTTGCTCTCGAGCCTGGCGGTGTTGGCCTTTTGCTCGGTCACGTTGGTGGCAAACTTCACCACCCCGACCAACTCGCCGTCGGCGTTGTGCAAGGGGTTGTAGGACGCGTTGATCCAGATTTCGCTGCCGTCCTTGGCCAGGCGCTTGAACTCCGCAGCAGCGCGTTCGCCGTTGCCAAGTGCCGCCCAGAACGCCTTGTAGTCGTCCGATTCGGCGTACGCCGGCTCGCAGAAAATGCGGTGATGCTGTCCGACGATCTCGTCGAGCGAGTAGCCGAGCGTCACCAGGAAGTTGTCGTTTGCGTGGACGATGTTGCCCACCAGATCGAATTCAATGATCGCCTGAGCCGTGTCCAGTGCGGCCACCATGCTGGTGGCGTTCTGCCACGGGGTTACAACGTTGCAGGTGTCTGAAGTGGTTTTGCTCGACTCTGCGGCCATGCCTGTGCCCTCGTTCGCGTCGCAACATGCCTGTTGCTGTCGTTGTTGTCGGTTGTGTGCACCTCGCCGCCGTACCGTTTCGGGACGAAGCGGCAACATCTGCCGTTGCGCGACCGCGAACGGCAAACCTGGTGCACAGTCCACCACGCTATCGACCCGGGCTTGGATTAATTAACGCGTTTCAACCCGTCGGGATTGTTGCACGTGCACAAATCAACGACGTGCGAGACCGAGCGTGATGCAAACGCAGGCATTCGGCACGCCGGGACAGTCGGGTCAGCGGCGAAACTCGAACGGCACGCGGCCGAGGCGACGGTCGTCGCGGGGGGCGATGTTGAAGTGACGACGGTAGGCGCGCGCAAACGCATCGCTTCGACCAAAGCCACAGTCGCTCGCGATGTCGGACACGCTGCGGTTGGTTTGGGTCAGCAGCGCGCGCGCGTGCTGCAGGCGCAACTCGAGGTAGTGCCGCACGGGCGTGCGGCCGGTGTGGCGTCGGAAGAGCCGCTCGAGCTGCCGCTGCGAGCAGCCGACGTAGTGCGCCACGTCCGCCATCGCCAGGGGTTCCTCGAGGTTGCGGGACATCAGGACGAGGGCATCACGGATCACCGGCGGCAGGTTGCTGTCGACGGCGGTCGACGGCTCGGACTGTTGGGGTGCGTGTCCACCGCGCGCGCCCGGGTGAAAGACATAACGGCGTGCCGCTTCCGCGAGCGGCAGGCCAACATCGCGTTTGACGATCTCGATGGCGAGGTCGGCCGCGGCGATGCCGCCACAACAGCACACCCGGCCGCGACCCTGTGTGTAGAGCTGATCTCGCAGCTCGATGTGGGGAAAAGTGTCGCGGAACGCGGCGGCGTGCTCGGGGTGCACACAGGCGATCTCGCCCTCGAGCAACCCGGCCCAACCCAACACGAAGGCGCCCGTGTCCAACGCGAAAACAGCGGCGCCCGAGCGCGCGACACGCCGCAATCTCTGCTGCAACGTGCGGTGCCTGAACCGCTCTGGTGCCCAACTGGCGTTGACCACCAGCCAGTCGCAGGCGTCGCCGCTGAACACCGCCTCGGGTTGAACAATCAGCCCGTTGCTGGCCCGCACGGGCTCGCTTCCGGTGCCGAGAAACCGCCAGCTGTAGTGTCGGCTGCCGTCGATGTAATTCGCCGCACGCAGCGGGTCGAGAAACGCATGGCACGCCGCGCTGTTGAAGTCGGGCAACAACAGCACATCGATGGATCTGGTCATGGCTGAGAGGCACTTGCGGCGACAGGAGACAACAAGGTCAGCCGAAAATGGCGATTTTTATCATTTTATTGTCGATATATATCATATCGTGAGGAAAGCCGGACGCTAAGTTGACGGTCCGTGCCGTGCGGAGGCTGACATGCAAGCACCACTGACCTCGGATGACCTGGCCAGCATCGGTGACGGGTTTGCACCCGAACCCCACCGGTCCTGGTCGATCAACACCCGTTGCTACATCGACCCCCGTTTTCTCGAGCTCGAGCGCAACGAGATCTTTCACCGCAGTTGGCAGTTCCTGTGTCACGAGGAAAAGCTGCGCGAACCCGGCCGCTACATGACGATGCGCGTGCAGGGTCAGAGCGTTGTCGCCGTGCGTGGTGCAGACGGGACGTTGCGGGCCTTCTACAACGTGTGTAAACACCGCGGTCACGAGCTGCTCGACGGCGAAGGCCGCACCCGGGTCATCGTGTGCCCCTACCACGCCTGGGGATACAACACAGACGGCCACCTCAAGGTCGCGCGACGCTCCGAGCATCTGGCGGATTTCGACCCGTCGGATTTCAAACTCACGGAGATCCGGGTTGAGGTGTTCTGCCATCTCGTCTTCATCAACCTCGACCCCGATGCCGCACCACTCGCGACACAATCCGAGAACCTCGCCTCCGAAATCACCGACTACGCACCAGACATCGCTGACCTGACGTTTTCGCACCGATTGACCTACCGCATCAACGCAAACTGGAAGGCCGTGGTCGACAATTTTCTTGAGTGCTACCACTGCCCGGTAGCACACAAGGACTTTTGCACCCTGGTTGACATGACGACCTACGAGGTCAAAACGCACGGTATCTACTCGAGCCACATGGCACTCGCCGGCAAACTGGAGAACGCGGCATACAATGTCGAAGGCGCGAGCGTCACCGACCATGCCGTGTGGTACCTCTGGCCCAACACCGCGCTGATGCGCTACCCCGGCCGTGGCAACTTCATGGTGTGGCGTTTCCACCCCGACGGACCCGAACACTGCTACGAAGAGTTCGATTTTTTCTTCGAGACCGCGACTCCGAACGACCAGGAACAGGAGGCCATCCGGTTCATCGACGATGTCTTGCAGCCCGAAGACATTGGCCTGGTCGAGAGTGTGCAACGTGGCATGCACACCCCGGCTTTTCGCCAGGGCCGGTACCTGGTCGATGCCGAACTCTCGGGTTTGAGCGAGCACGCCGTGCACCACTTTCACAGCCTGGTACTCGATGCGTACCGCCGGGGTATCGACCGTGTCTGAGCGTGCCAGCGCCGTGCCGGCGCACTACCTCGCCGACAAGGTAGCGGTGGTCACCGGTGGGCGCGGCGGCATCGGCCACGCCATTTGCGCGCGCTTCGTCCGCGAGGGCGCAACGGTCTACTGCGCCGACATTGCCGGCTCGCGTTCGCACGGCTTCGGCATCGACGTCGACCTCGATGTGACATCCGAGGACAGCGTCGACGCACTCTTCGAACAGATCGGAACCGACCACGGTCAGCTCGACATTCTCGTCAATGCCGCGGGCGTCGAAATCGAAAAGACGATCGAGGACACCAGCCTCGCCGAGTGGAACCACGTGATGGCGGTGAATGTCACCGGCATGTTCCTCACCAGCCGCCGCGCGGTCGCCCTGATGCGCAAGGCCGGCGCCGGCAGCATCATCAACTTCGGCTCCTACGACGGTTTCATCGCCGACCCGCAACTCGCTGTGTACTGTGCCAGCAAGGGCGCCGTGCACGCGCTCACGCGCGCCATGGCCTGCGACCACGGACCGGAGAACATCCGCGTCAACGCCGTCTGCCCCGGCTACGTCAACACGCCTATGCTGCAGAGCTTCTTCGGCAACAGCGGTGACATTGCCAGCCTGGAAAAAGCCGTGCGCGATGTCCACCCCATCCAACGCTACGGTGAACCCGAAGACATCGCCAACATGGTCAACTGGCTCGCCGGCCACGAAGCCCGCTACGCCAGCGGCCAGCTCTTCATCATCGACGGCGGCCTGAGCGCCCAGGTCCAGCAGATGAAACTGTGAGCCAGCACAGCACCCGCGGACACCCAAGTCAATTGCCTCTCCCCCTTGGCGCTGGGCGAGTCGCGCAGTTGGCGCGGGTCCGAGCGCTGTGGCTGTTTGAGCGAAGCGAATTCCACGGCGCCCCGCGGCAACGAGCAACGCAGCGGACCCACGCAGTGGGCCAGCAACGGGGGGCGCTTTTTTTCGTCACTTTTTTGTGCGCACAAAAAAGTGACTCGCTGGCCGGGGCGAGTCCCGGCGCATGCCCCACGCCGTGCGCCAGCGCATGGGGCCTGCGCAGCTGACAGATAGAGGAACACCCCATGAAACCCATCATCATCACCTGCGCGGTCACCGGTGGCATCCACACCCCAACCATGTCCCCGCACCTGCCGATCACGCCAGACCAGATCACCGAGGCGGCGGTCGGTGCGGCCGAGGCTGGCGCCAGCATCCTGCATTTGCATGCCCGGCACCCCGAGACCGGCAAACCCGACCACCGGCCCGACACCTTCATGCAGTTTCTGCCGCGCATCAAGCAGCAGACCGACGCGGTGGTCAACATCTCGACCGGTGGTGGCCTCGGCATGACGATCGATGAGCGTTTGGCGGCGGCGCTGACCGCGAGCCCCGAAATGGCGTCGATGAACATGGGCTCGCTGAACTTCGGCATCTTTCCGATGGCGGACAAGTACAGCGAATTTCAGCACGACTGGGAGAAGCCCTTCCTGGAGATGACCCGCGACTTCATCTTCCCGAACACCTTCAAGACCATCGAGTACGGCTTGCGCGAACTCGGCGAGGCCCACGGCACGCGCTTCGAATTCGAATGCTACGACCTCGGCCACCTCTACAACCTCGCGTATTTCGTCGACAAGGGGCTGGTCAAACCGCCGTTCTTCATCCAACTGATCTACGGCATCCTCGGCGGCGCCGGCGCCGACCCCGACAACCTCATGCACATGCACACGATCGCGCAGAAGCTCTTCGGTGACGCCTACGAGTGGTCGGTGCTGGCCGCCGGCAAGCACCAGATGCCCTTCGCAACCCAGGCGGCGATGCTCGGAGGCAACGTGCGGGTCGGCCTAGAGGACAGCCTGTACATCGGCAAGGGCGAACTCGCGACCTCCAACGCACAGCAGGTCGAGAAGATCCGCGGCATCGTCGAAGCGCTCGGCCACCGCGTGGCCACCCCCGAGGAGGCCCGTGCACGACTCGGCCTCAAAGGCGGCAACGCCGTCTCCTTCTGAATTCCAACCCGAGGTGAACGCCATGGAAACCCGACTGCTCATCAACGGCGAACGCGTCCAGGGCGCCGGTGACGCCATCGACGTCATCGACCCGGCCACCGGCGCTGCCGTGACCACGGTCAACGCCGCCTCCGCCGACCAGGTCGACGCCGCTGCGCGGGCTGCCGAGGGGGCGTTCGACACCTGGTCTCGCACGCCGCCGGTCGAGCGGGCCGCTGCCCTGCTCGCGCTCGCCGACCGCATGGAGGCCGCCTCCGACGCCCTCGGTGAACTCGAGTCGATCGACTGCGGCAAGCCGCTCGACAGCGCGCGCGCCGACGAGATGCCGTTGACGATCGACGTGTTCCGTTTCATGGCCGGCGCGGCGCGCACCCAGACCGGCAGCGCTGCCGGCGAGTACGTGGCCGGCCACACCTCGATGATCCGACGCGACCCGGTTGGCCCGGTGGCGGCGATTGCGCCGTGGAACTACCCGCTGATGATGGCCTCCTGGAAACTCGCCGCGCCGCTCGCCGCCGGTTGCACCGTGACGCTCAAGCCCTCGGAGCTGACACCGCTGTCCACCCTCGCCTTCGCCGACGCCCTGGCCGATTGTCTGCCCCCCGGGGTGGTCAACATCGTGCACGGCGCCGGTGCGTCGGTCGGTGACCAGCTGATCAACCACCCTGCAACCGAGGCGATCACCGTGACCGGGTCGCCGGCGACCGGCATGGCCGCGATGCGCGCGGGCAGCGAGCAGATCCGGCACGTGCACCTGGAGCTCGGCGGCAAGGCGCCGGTGATCGTGTGCGCCGACGCCGACATCGATGCGGTGGTCGAGACCATCCGCGGCGGCAGCTATTTCAACGCCGGTCAGGACTGTGCCCAGCCCTGCCGGATCATGGCGCACAGCGCGGTCTACGATCCTTTGGTGTCGGCCTTGCAATCGAGTGTGGCGACGATCAAGACCGGTAGCCAGCGCGAGGACGGCGTCGAAATGGGACCGCTGATCTCGGCGGCCCAACGCGAGCGCGTGGCCGGTTTCGTCGAGCGGGCCAGGGCCACGTGCGAGGTGGTCGTCGGCGGCAAGATGCCCGACGGACCCGGCTTCTTCTACCCGGCCACCGTGGTCGCGAACGTCGACAACGACGCCGAGATCGCCTGCGATGAGGTGTTTGGGCCGGTGGTCACGGTGTCCCGTTTCGACGACGTCGCCGACGCGGTCGCGGCGGCCAACGCCAGCCGCTACGGGCTCGCGTCCAGCGTCTGGACCCAGAACGTCGGGCTTGCGATGCAGCTGTGCAGTCAACTGCGCTACGGCTTCACCTGGGTCAACACGCACGGGGTCGGCACACCCGAGATGCCCTGGGCTGCGATGAAAGGCTCCGGCAACGGCTGCGACATGTCGGTCTACGCTCTCGACGCGTACACCGCAATCCGCCACGTGATGGTGGCGCATTGATGAGGTGCGCCAGCGATTCGCGCGGGTCGGTTCACGCCGAGTGTGCCCTCCCACAGTCGACACACGGTACAAAACGTGTGGGACGGCCACCGTGTGACGGACCACCTTGCACAGCACGATGGCGCGGATAGATGGCAACTGAAGGCAAGCTGGCCAACAAACGCGCGCTCGTCACCGGCGCACGCCAGGGCATCGGCCGCGCGATCGTCGAACGCTTCCTGGCCGACGGCGCAGACGTCGTCGGGTGCGGGCGCAGCGCGAAGCCGGACGACTGGCCAGGCGACTGCACCTGGCACCCCTGCGATGTCAGCGACCCCGACGCGGTCAACGCCCTGGCCGGGACCCTTGGTGCGATCGACGTCCTGGTGAACAACGCCGGCGTCCAGATCGAGAAAAGCGTGGTTGACAGCTCTGACGCCGACTGGGACGCCGTCGTCGGTGCCAACGCGCGCGGGGTCTTCAACTGCTGCCGCGCCTTCATCCCACAGATGCGCGCCGGAGGCAGCGTCATCAACATCGGTTCGATCTCCGGCACCGTGGCAGACCCCGGCATGGCGCTGTACAACGCCTCCAAGGCCTTCGTGCACGGCCTGACCCGCTCGATCGCCGTCGACCACGGCGACACCGTGCGCTGCAACGCGATCTGCCCGGGCTGGATCCTGACCGGTATGGCCGACGCGGCGTTCGCGGTGGCGACAGACCCCGCTGCCGCCAAGCGGGATGCCCTGGCGCGCCACCCGGTCGGCCGATTTGGTCAGCCCGACGACGTCGCCAACATGGCAGCCTGGCTCGCGTGCGACGACGCGGCTTTTGCCAACGGCCAGTTGTTCACGGTCGACGGCGGCATGACGGCGGCGTCGCCACTCAATCCGGGGTTGTATTGATTTTGAGTAGGTTCCCTCACAGCGTTGTCGCGCCTCACGGGTGGCCCGTGCAGCGCGGTGACAGGCATGGACAGACACCATGACAACCCTCCAGAACACCGCTATCATTGGCTCCGGCGTCATCGGCTCGAGTTGGGCCGCGCTGTTTCTCGCCGCCGGCAAGACGGTCACGGTCTACGACCCTGCAGCGGATTTCGAGGCCGCCACCCGCAAACGCATCGAAGCTGTCTGGCCCACACTCGAATCGCTCGGCATGGCCGAACGCGGCGACCCGGACACGGTGCGGTTCGCGGCCAGCGCCCCGGAAGCGGTCGACGCCGCGGATTTTGTCCAAGAGAACGTGCCCGAGCGCATCGACATCAAGCACGCGTTGTTTCGCGAGATCGAGCCGGTGCTCGCGCCGCACGCCGTGGTCGCCTCAAGCGCCTCCGGCCTGATGGTGTCAGAGATGCAAACCGGGTGGCGCAACCCCGCGCGCTTCCTCTTGGGCCACCCGTTCAACCCGCCGCATCTGATTCCCCTGGTCGAGCTGGTCAGCAACGACCACACCGACCCCGACGCCGTCGATGTCGCCGAAGCCTTCTACCGCGACTGCGGCAAGGTGACCATCCGGGTCAAGAAGGAAGTGAGCGCGCACGTCGCCAACCGCCTGCAGGCCGCGCTCTGGCGAGAGGCCATCCACCTCGTCGCCGAGGGCGTCGCGACCGTTGAAGATGTCGACACTGCCGTCTGGGCCGGACCGGGCCTGCGCTGGGCCGCGATGGGCCCGCACCAGCTCTTTCACCTCGGCGCGGGTGAAGGCGGCCTGGCCGAGTTCTGCAACCGCTACGGCCCGAGCTTCCACCGCTGGTGGGACGATCTCGGCGACGCGAAACTGACCGAAGAGACCATCGCAACCTTGCGCGACGGCATTGCCGATTTCGACCGGGGCCACGACACCGACATTGCACGGCGTGACGCGCTGATCGAGGCCATGCTCAAGCACACCCGCACGCTGCGCGACTGAGCCTGCACAGCCGCGCTAGAGTCGCGCAATCAACCACTCAGGGGCCGCTTTCAACAGCCACGCAATCACGCGCCAGCGGCGGGTCACGTAGGCGTGCGATCGCCGGGCCTCGATGGCCTCGACAATCTGTCGGGCCGCGACCTCGGGCGAGGCCATCCAGAACGCGTCGTCCGCCTTGGCCATCGCCGTCCGAACGAAGCCCGGCTTGATGTCGGTGACGGTGATGGCGTGCCGGTCGGTCACGGCGCGGCACCGCAGGCCCGCGAGAAAGTGCGACACGAAAGCCTTGGAGGCGGCGTAGGACGCCGAGCGCATGCCACGCACCGCGAGCACCGAGGAAATGCCAACGAGGTGACCACCGCCCCGTTGCACGAAGTGGTGCCAGGCGACGTTGCACATCGCCGCAAAGCCGACGACGTTGGTCTCGAGTGTGTCACGGTCGAGTGACCAGTCGACCGTGGGATTGGTGAACCCCGTCCCGGCGCAGACCACGACGAGATCCACGCCGCCCATCTCGTCAAACAGCGCTTGCAACTGCGCCCGTGCGTCGGCCTGGCACACGTCGAAGGCCCGACCGTGGCTTGGCGACGGCAGCGATTGCACCAGCGCCTCGAGCAGCGCGGTGCGCCGGCCGGTGACGCCCACCTCGTCGCCCCGATCGGCAAGCGCCTCGGCCACCGCCCGGCCAATACCGGACGTCGCACCCACAACCACGGAGCGTCGGGCGCGCGCCACGTCAACGCCAGCCGTGCCGCCAGGCACCGGCGTCTTTCAGCGCACGCCAGTCGACCCAGGACGACTGGCCGGCCACGACAGCGTCGAGCAGGCAGCGCGTCACGGCCCCGTCCGCATCCCGCTCTAGCTCGACCACCATGAAGTGCACGGCCTTGCCGACAGGCTGCACCGCGGTCCACTTGCTGTGCAGCAGCTTGTTCGGGTTGATGCGGTTCACGGGTGGGGCTCCGGGCGGTGTCAGCCGAGAGCCTACTGCATTCGCGGCGCGCGGGTCGGCTTCGTGTTGCCCACACCACGAACGTCATCGGGTGTCGCTCGCGCGTCTTTGCGGCACAAGGCGATCTGGTAGCGTTGCTCCGCACTCACCGCGCCGCCGAGGGGAACACCGCATGGCCACCACACCACCTAACATCGTCCTGATCATGGCGGACCAGCTCGCGCCGCAGTTCACCGGCACCTACGGCCACCCGGTAGTACAGACGCCGTCGATGAGCGCGCTCGCAGCGCGCGGCGCACGCTTCGACGCGGCTTATTGCAACTCCCCGTTGTGCGCGCCCTCGCGCTTTTCGTTCATGGCGGGCCAACTGGTGACCCGCATCGCCGCCTACGACAACGCGAGCGAGTTTCCGGCGACCATCCCGACCTTCGCGCACTACCTGCGGGCCATGGGTTACCGCACCTGCCTGTCGGGCAAGATGCACTTCGTCGGGCCCGACCAGTTGCACGGGTTCGACGAGCGCATCACCACCGATATCTACCCCTCGGATTTCGCCTGGACGCCCAACTGGGAAGCGCCGGACGAACGCATCGACAAGTGGTACCACAACATGGATTCGGTGCGCGAAGCGGGCGAGGGGGTCGGCACCTTCCAGATCGACTACGACGAGGAGGTGGCGTTCTTCGCCAAGCGCAAACTGCTCGACTACGCGCGCGACAACACCGCGCCCTTCTGCATGGTGGCGAGCTTCATCCACCCGCACGACCCGTACGTCGCCCTGCCCCGCTTCTGGAACCTGTACAACGACGCCGACATCGACATGCCGAAGCACGTGCTGTCGCGTGAACAGCAGGACCCGTTCAGCCAGCGCCTGATGGACGGCATCGAGGCCAGCACGGTGGCCGTGACCGAACAGGAGGTGCGTAACGCGCGCCGCGCCTACTACGCCAACACGTCCTACTTCGACAGCAAGGTGGGTGAGCTGTTGCAGTGCCTCGAGGACAACGGCCAGCTCGACAACACCATCGTCATCGTCACCGCCGACCACGGGGACATGCTTGGCGAACGCGGACTGTGGTACAAGATGTCGCACTTCGAGCACTCGGCGCGTGTGCCGCTGATCATGGCGGGCCCCGGTATCGCCAACGGCACGGTCGACAACGCCTGCTCCCTCGTCGATATCCTGCCAACCCTGCTCGACATCGCCGCGAGCACCGGCCAGGACAAGCCCGCGCTCGGCCAGCCGATCGATGGCCGCTCGCTCTTGCCCGCCGCGCGCGGGGAGGCCGACCCGGTGTCGGAAGCGATCGGCGAATATTGCGCCGAGATGGCCTCGCACCCGGTGTTCATGATCCGCCGTGGCCCGTGGAAGTACATCCACTGCGACGCCGACCCGGCACAACTCTACAACCTCGACACCGACCCGGACGAGCTCACCAACCTCGCCGACGACCCGGCGCACGCTGACACGGCAGCCGCCTTCCGAGCGGAGGCCACCGCGCGCTGGGACTCGGCCGCCTTGCGCGAGCAGATCATCGCCACACAGCACCAGCGCCGCGCCGTGCACGCCGCAATGCAAGCCGGCATCCTGCCGCACTGGGACTACACGCCACCGCGCGACGCAAGCCAGGAGTACGTACGCAACCACATGGATTGGACCGAGGCAGCCGCGCGCACACGCTTTCCGCCGATCGGCGGCACCGCGCGCGGCTAAGGATTCGTCAGCCCAGCGCGCTGCGCGCTGCGATCAGGCTGCCAAGCACGGAGACCGCGATCTCGGCGGGGGTCTTGCTGCCGATGTCCACACCCACCGGCCCTTGAATCCGCGGCAAGCGGTCGGGGTCGGCGCCGGCGTCCGTCAGCCGGCCGAGCCGACCGGCGTGGTTGGCGCGCGAGCCGAGGGCGCCGATCAGAAAGACCGGTGCGTCCAGCGATGCGAGCAACAGCGGGTCGTCAAGCGCGGGGTCGTGTGCAAGCGCCAGTGCCGCGGTGCGCGCGTCGAGTGCCGTCGCCGCCACCGCGTCCGGCACCGCGCCGGTGTGGACGCGGCAGTGAGCGAGCACACTCTGGCGTGGCCAGAGCGCGTGAAAAGCCTCGCGAGGCTCGAGCACGACGCAGTCGAAGCCAAGGCTCGCGGTGCGCTCGCAGAGCTCAACGGTCAGCGGGGTCACACTGGTCATGACCAGCCGCCAGGGCGGGTGGTGCACCACCGTGTTGTGGTCGCGGTCGATCACCGGCGCGAACGGTGTCGCACTGACCACCTCACCGGAATCCACACGGCGTTCGGCACTCTGGCGCTGGCTCAGCATGTCGGCGAGCACGGCGAGCCCGTCGGCGCGGGCGTCGGTCAGCGGCTCGACCTGGACCACCACCGGGTCTGCGCCAACCGGCAGGCCGAGCGCCCCTGCGCTGTCCATCTGGTCGCCGAGCGACCAGACCACCGGCTCGCTCGGCGTGTGCGCCAACACCCGGCGGATTACGGCCTGATCAATATTGGGCATACCGATGCCGCCCACACACGCTTCGGACTCATTGACCGCTAGAGTAGAGCCCACCGGCGCCGGCGAGGACCCAAACGTCGTGAGCACCGTGACCCACCACGTCGGAATGCCGGCCCGGTACCATGCGTGCGCGCGGCGCGCGACCTTTTCGGTGTCGACGTGCATCCTTGACCACCCCGATGTCCTGCTACACCTCTCACTGTAGTGTGGCACACCACCAACACGCGGAGCCCGACCCGTTGACCCGCTCGCCAGAGGCGCCAGCCCCGTGATGGCCCTGACCGACAACACCCGAGGCGCGCTGATGATGATGGCGGCGATGGCGGGCTACGCCTGCAACGACGTACTGATCAAATTCACGGCGCAGGACATCGGGCTGTACCAGGCGATTCTGGTGCGCGGCGCGGCCGCGACGGTGCTGTTGGGGGCGGTGGCGCTCTGGCAGCGGCAGGTGCGCTTGCCCGAGAGCGCCCGAGACCGCCGCCTGCTCGCCGTGCGCATCGTCACCGAAATCGTGATCACGGTGCTCTTCCTCACGGCCCTGCTGCACGTGCCGCTGGCGACGGTCACTGCCATCCTGCAGTTCACCCCGTTGGCGATCACGCTAGCCGCAGCGCTGCTGCTCGGCGAGCGCGTCGGCTGGCGACGCTACAGCGCGATCGCGGTCGGCTTCATCGGCGTCATGCTGATCGTCAAACCGGTCGGCGGCAGTTTCAATATCTATGCGCTCTACGGGCTCGCCGCGATGGTCGGCGTGGTCGTGCGCGACCTCATCACGCGCCGTATGTCGACGTCCGTTTCCTCGCTGTTCGTCGCCTTCAGCACCGCGGCGGCCGTGACGCTGATGGCCGCGGCGGTCTGCACGGTGACGCCCTGGACGCCCATGCAGGCGAGCGACGTCGGCTGGCTCATGGGCGCAGCCGTCTTCATTCTGATCGGCTACCTCAGCAGTGTGACCAGCGTGCGCTGCGGCGACCTGAGCTTCGTCTCGCCGTTTCGCTACACGGTCATGCTCTGGGCAATCGGCCTCGGCTGGCTCGTGCTCGAGGAGGTGCCGGACGCGGTCACGCTGATCGGCACCGCGATCGTCGCCGCCACCGGCGTCTACGCCATCCTGCGCGAGTCGGCCGCGGCGCACCGGGCCTGATTGCCCGCGCACGCCACGCGCCGTCAGCGACCGGCCGGGGTGTAGAGGTTGTGCGGTCCGATACCGTCGATGGTCTGCTCGCCGCACAGCGCCGTCGTCATGTCGAGTTCGTTATGGATGATCTCGAGCGCCTTGCTGACGCCGGCCTGACCCATCGCGCCGAGGCCGTAGAGCATCGCGCGGCCGATGTAGGTGCCCTTGGCGCCGAGCGCCAAGGCCTTGAACACATCCTGACCCGAATAGATCCCGCCGTCGACGTGCACTTCGACGCGGTCACCGACCGCCTCGACGATCGACGGCAAGACCTCAATGGTCGAGGGTGCGCCGTCGAGCTGACGTCCGCCGTGGTTGGACACAACGATGGCGTCCACGCCGAGGTCTGCCGCCCGACGAGCGTCCTCGGCATCCAGGATGCCTTTGAGAATCACCTTGCCCCCCCACAACTCGGCCAGCCGTGCAACCTCGTCCCAATCGAGCTTGGGGTCGAACTGCTGTGCCGCCCACTGCGTCAGGGACGTGACATCGTCTACGCCCTTGACCCGCCCGACGATGTTGCCGAACTCGCGGTGCTTCGTGCCCAACATGCCGAGGCACCAACGCGGTCGTGTGGCGAGCTGCAGGGCGGTGTTGAGGTTGAATTTCGGTGGCGCGGAGAGCCCGTTGCGGATGTCCTTGTGGCGCTGACCGAGGATCTGCAGGTCGAGTGTGATCATCAGCGCCGAGCACTGCGCGGCCTGGGCGCGCGCGATCAGGTCGTGGACGAAGCCGCGGTCGCGCATGACATAGAGCTGAAACCAGATCGGGCTGCTGACCGCCTCGGCCACCGCCTCCAGCGAGCAGATGCTCATGGTCGAGAGGGTGAACGGCACACCAAAGGCCTCGGCGGCCCTGGCAGCGAGAATCTCCCCGTCCGGGTGTTGCATGCCGGTCGCGCCGGTCGGCGCGATCGCCACCGGCATTGAGACCGACTGGCCCACCATCTGGCTGGCCATGCTGCGACCGGTCATGTCGACAGCCACGCGCTGACGCAGCTTGATCCGTTGGTAATCCGCCTCGTTCGCGCGGTAGGTGGACTCCGTCCAGGACCCCGAGTCGGCGTAGCCGAAAAACATGCGCGGCACACGCCGCTGTGCCATGCGTTTGAGGTCGGCTATCTCGCAAACTGGTGCCATGGTGCTCGCGCTCGTGTGGTCAGCCGCACATCATAGCGCCCCCTGTGCGTGTCGGTCCACGCACGCCAGCGGCCAAAACCCCAAGGGTTTTCAAATGCCTAGCGGATTTTGAGAGTGCCTTGCGGCGTTTGATGGTCGTCTGTGGCGGGTCCTGTGATCCACTCAGTGGCGGTCCCAAGGCAGTTGTGGCAGGCTCACAGCCCGTTTTGCCTACCTGAAGGTTGCCCGTGTTTGCCTTGACAGACACCCTCGGACGGCCGCTGCGCGACTTGCGCATCTCGGTCACCGACCGATGCAACTTCCGCTGTGTCTACTGTATGCCGCGCGAGGTGTTCGACAAGAATCACCTGTTTCTGCCCCGTCGCGAACTGTTGTCGTTCGAGGAAATCGAGCGGCTGGTCCGCGTCTTTGCCGAGCGCGGCGTCCGCAAGCTTCGGCTCACCGGCGGGGAGCCGCTGGTGCGCAGCGACCTCGAACGCTTGATCGAGCGGCTCAAGCGGGTGCCTGGCGTTGAAGACATCGCTATCACCACCAACGCGTCGCTGATCACCCCGACGCGCGCACGCAACTTGCGCAACGCCGGCCTTGACCGCGTCAACGTGAGCCTGGATGCGCTCGACGACGACACCTTCAAGGCCGTCAACGACGTCAACATCTCGGTGCAAACCGTGCTCGACGGCATCGCGCACTGCCACGACGCCGGATTCGAGAAGATCAAGGTCAACATGGTCGTCAAACGGGGCATGAACCACGACGACGTGTTGCCGATGGCGCAGTACTTCCACGGCACCGGGCACATCCTGCGGTTCATCGAATTCATGGACGTCGGCAACGCCAACGGCTGGCAGCCCGACGCCGTCTTCAGCGCCACCGACATCGTCGAAACCGTCGACGCCGCACTGCCACTTGAACCGGTCGAACCAAATTACACGGGCGAGGTGGCGAAGCGCTGGCGCTACCGCGACGGCGGTGGCGAGATTGGCGTGATCGCGTCAGTGTCGCAACCCTTCTGCGGCGATTGCCACCGCGCGAGGCTGTCCGCAGTCGGTCAGCTCTACACCTGCTTGTTTGCAAGCCTGGGTCACGATTTCCGTGGCTTGCTGCGCGACGGCGCCGACGACGACGCGCTGCGCGACCGCCTGGATGCCATCTGGACGCACCGGTCAGACCGCTACTCCGAAGTCCGCGCCTCGCTCGCCGGCACGCCGATCAAGAAAGTCGAGATGTCCTACATCGGCGGTTGAGTCACGCGGATGTGTTCGGCGACGCGGCACGGGGCCCACCCTGGCCCCGGTCAGGTGACGGCCGCCGCACCCCATCTGTCGGCACCGTCCTCCCGACAGCGTTTTCAGAGACTCGCCATCGCCTGCTCGGTGTCCTCGTCGTAGACGTCGGCGTGGAACACCGCCTCGCCTTTTTCACCGAGCTCGGCCGTCAGATACACCATGTGCACCGGCACCGGCCGCTCGAATCGAATCACCTCGGGCTGCGTCGTCGCCTCGGCGTGCGCCCGCAGGGCGTCGCCGTTCAGTCCCTGCAGATCGAGCATCGCCGAGGCCAGCGCCATCGGGTTCTCGAGTCGCACGCAGCCGTTGCTGAACGCGCGCACGCCCTCGTCGAAGAGGTGCTTGCTCGGCGTGTCGTGCAGGTAGACGCTGTGCTTGTTGGGAAACATGAACTTCACCTTGCCCAGCGCGTTGTCGTCGCCGGCGTCCTGCCGGATGTAGATATCCCGGTTGCGGCTCGCCTTGACCGCGCGCCAGTCGACCGTGTTCGGGTCGACGGGTTGCCATTTCATGTCAAAGACCCGCAGGTTCTTGCGCGCGAGGTAGCCCGGGTCCTTGATCACCGCCGGCAACACGCTGCGCGTCGCGATCCCGTTGGGCACGATCCAGGTCGGGTTGAACACCAGCCGGTCGATCGCACTTTCGAGCTGCGGCGTGCGGGTCCGGGTTGTGCCGACCATGGTTTTGCCGGACCACAGCACGCGATCACCGCGTTGGTAGGTGGCGTCGTAGCCGGCGATGTTGATCAGCACGAAGTCCTGCTCGGCATCCCGCGGCAGAGCCACGGTGCGCGACAGGCTGAGCGCGATCGACATCAGGCGACGCTCGGCCGGGACGTTGAGCGCGGCGAGCGTGGCGGCATCCAACGCGCCGGTCGGCGGCAACTGGACGCGGCGCTGGAAGTGGGCCAGGCCGTCCACCAGCGCACGGTCCAGCACCGGCTCGCCGTCGGGCGAGGCGATGTCGCCGGTGAGTGCAAGGCGCGCTCGCACCGCCGTCAGTCGGTCATCGAACGCGCCAGGGGCGACATCAGGACCGGCCGGAATCGAAGTCCAGCCACCCGCGTCCACCAGACGCTGGTAGCGCGCCTGCAGACCGCGCAGGCGACGCACAGTGGCCGGGGCGTCGAGGTCCGCCATGCGGTGGTGCTGAAATTCGCGGGCGTGGGCCGCGGGGTCAACCACCCGCGGCACCCTCGGCTCGACGAGGTAGGAGCGGCGCGCGGGCGCCGGCTGCGCTGTCTCCCCGTCGGCAGGGTGGAATCCGACAGGACCGTCCTCGAAGAACACCGCCGCGGGGACGTGCGGGTCAGCCCGCGTCGTAAGGTGATCCGTGCTGAGGGCGATTGCGGCCTCGGCCTGCGACAGTGGCAGAACCGATGACAGACAGACCCCGAGCCGTGGCGTCGACACTAATACAACGAGTGCAACACCGTTAAGAAGATGCTTGTGCACACGTCCTGCGTGCGGCAGCGAAACGTTAACGATTTGCATGGTATGGGCTTGGTGCCGGTCTTTGCGCCGGCTCTCTCGATGGGTTGTGGGCTTGCCCACTCTGTGGCGGCACCACCACGCGAAGGTGTAGTATTTTTTGGCATCCCAGGGACTGGCCTCCCGGGTTCACCGCCGCGCCGAGAGGCCCGGTGTGTGCCCCGGGACACACCCCTTGGCGCCGCTGCCACGGTAGACTGACCGCCATTCACACCCCGCACAGCGAGCTCATGGCTACCCAGCGCTACCTGACCGGTATTACCACGTCCGGCACCCCGCACCTCGGCAATTACGTGGGCGCGATTCGCCCGGCGATCGAGGCGTCCAGACGGCCCGACACCGAGAACTACTACTTCCTGGCCGACTACCACGCGCTGATCAAATGCCACGACCCCGCAGTCGTGGCGCGCTCGCGGCTCGAGATCGCCGCCACCTGGCTGGCCCTCGGCCTGGACCCGGACCGCTGCGTGTTCTACCGCCAGTCAGACATCCCCGAAGTCATGGAACTGACCTGGATGCTGACCTGCATGACCGCGAAGGGCCTGATGAATCGTGCGCATGCATATAAAGCGGTGGTGCAGGAGAACGAGGACGCCGGCAGTGCCGACCCCGACAAGGGCATCAGCATGGGCCTGTTCAGCTACCCCGTGCTGATGGCCGCCGACATCCTGATCTTCAAGGCGACCCACGTGCCGGTTGGCCGGGACCAGATCCAGCACCTCGAAATGACCCGCGACATCGCGCAGCGCTTCAACCACCACTACGGCGAGTTGCTGGTTTTGCCCGATGTGGTGGTGCCCGAGGAAGGCTCGACGCTGACCGGCCTCGACGGCCGCAAGATGAGCAAGAGCTACAACAACACGATCCCGCTGTTCGAGACCGAAAAGAAGCTGCGCAAGGCCGTCATGCGCATCGTCACCAACTCGCTCGAACCCGGCGAACCGAAAGACACCGAGGGCAGTTCGCTGTTCGAGATCTGGCGCGCCTTCGCCACCCAGGCGGAAACCGAAGAGGCCGCCCAGTGGTTCGCCGACGGGATCGGCTGGGGTGACATGAAACAGAAGCTGTTCGAAAAGCTGAACGGCATCCTGGCCGAGCCGCGCGAGCGCTACAACGCGCTCATGGCCAACCCGGCCGAGGTCGAGGCGATCCTGCAGGCGGGTGCGGCGCGCGCTCGCGCCGAGAGCGGCCCCTACGTTGAGCAACTGCGCCACGCTGTCGGGTTGATCCGCTCGTGACCCGTCCCGTGCTCGCGGAGATCACCCGCGGCGGCCTGGTGGAGAGTTACCATACCGGTGCGCTGGTGGCAGTCGACGCCGAGGGCACGGTGCGCTTCGCGCTGGGCGACGTGGACCGGCCGGTCTTTCCACGCTCGGCCTACAAACCGATCCAGACGCTCGCGCTGGTCGAAAGCGGCGCTGCAGAAGCCTACGGGCTCAGCGACAGCGACGTCGCCCTCGCCTGTGCCTCGCACAACGGCGAAGCGTGCCACCACGACCGTGTGCAAGCCTGGCTCGCCGAACTCGATCTTGACGAGAACGCCCTCGCCTGCGGCGTGGACACACCAATGGAGCCCGCGCTGCTGGCCGAGTTTCACCGCGCGCAGCGCACACCCAACCGGGCGTACCACAACTGTTCCGGCAAGCACACCGGCATGCTGACGCTGTGCCGGCACGCCGGGCACGCGCACGCTGACTACCAGGCCTTCGAACACCCGAGCCAGCGCCACTGGCGCCAGGTCATGGGCGATCTCTGTGGGGTCGACACCGAGCGCTGCGCCTGGGACTACGACGGCTGCGGCTTGCCGGCACTCGCCTTCCCGTTGACGGCGCTGGCACGCGGCTTCGCCCGGCTGGTGACGCCGGGTAGCCTGACCGGCGAGCGCGCCGCCGCCGCCGAGCGCATCGTCACCGCCTGCAACGCCCACCCGCACATGGTCGCCGGCACCGGCCGCGCCTGCACCCGCGTGATGGCGGACCTCGACACGGTGACGCTGGTCAAGACCGGCGCCGAAGGCGTGTTCGCCGGTGGTGTACCGTCGCTCGGTATCGGCTTCGCGCTCAAGATCGACGACGGCGCTCGGCGCGGCAGCGAAGTGGCCCTCGGCGCCGCCCTCGACGCTCTCGGTCTGCTCGACGGCCCGCAGCGCGACGCCCTCGCCGACATCCTGACCCCCGACGTGCGAAACTCGCGCGGCCAGCGGGTCGGCGAGATGCGGGCGCCTGAGGGCTTGGTGTCAACCTTGCGAAATGGAGGTGTGTCGTGACGCTCAGCGTCTGGTTGGGATTCGCCCTCGCCTGCATCGTGATCCAGATGATCCCGGGCCCGACGGTGCTGACTGTCGTCGCCTGGTCGATTCGACACGGGCGACGCATGGCGTTGCCGCTCGCCCTCGCGGTCGCGGCGGGCGACGCCACGGCCCTGCTGCTGTCCCTGTTTGGCCTCGGCCTGCTGTTGCAGGCCTCCTCGACGGCCTTTCTTGTGGTCAAGGTGCTCGGCGCCGGCTACCTGATCTGGCTTGGCGTGACGATGATGCGTGAGGGGCTCACACCGCGCTTGCCGGACACCGGCTCGGCCCCGCTCCGCCGCATGGCGTTCCACACCTGGTTGGTCACCGCAACCAACCCCAAGGGCATCACCTTCTTTCTTGCGTTCATGCCGCAGTTCGTCGACCCCACCACTGCGGCGGCACCCCAGTTCGCCGTGCTCGGCGCGACCTTCGTGGTCCTGGCGGCGATCAACGCGGCGGCCTTCGCGTTGCTGGCTGCGCAAGCCCGGCCCTGGCTGACGTCGCCCCGCTCCACCCGCCCGCTTGCGCTGGGCGGCGGCGGCCTGCTGTGCGGCGCCGGCCTCTGGGCCTTGTTGGTGCGCTGACGTGGTCCGCGCACCCGCCGCCGCCGACTGGCGCCGCACCCTCGACGCCCTCGGTATCGACGCGGACCCGCACGCGCCCGGCCATCCCGCGCCTGTCGACGACACACTGTTGGTGTCACCCACTGCCCCGGTTGCCGAACACGACGCCGGCGCCGCCGGCGACTGGGCCCGGCGCGGCCGCAGCGAGCGACACCGTGCCCTGGACCGCTTTGCCGCGCTGATCACCGCCCACGCCGGACCGCTCGCACACGCGCACTGCCTCGAGACCGGCTACCCGCTCACGCAATGCGAGCGCAGCGTCGCAGCCGGCGCGGCGCACTTTGCCGAGGTCTCCCAGCGCCTCCAGTGGCCGGCGGAAACGGCTGAGACAACCTGGCGCCCTCGCGGCGACGTTGGCGTGGCAGGCCGCCCGGGTGACGGCCTCGCCGATGCGTTCGCGCAGCTCGCGTCCGCGCTCTACGTGGGCTGCACGGTCCGCTGGCAACCCCAGGCACCGTGGATGCTGCTCGCCCGCACCCTGGCGTCGCTCTGGCAGCGGGCCCAGGCAGCCGACACCGCAGCGGCTGCGAGCCTGCGACTCGACCCCGACGGGGCGCCGGTCACCGGTACCCCCGGGTCTCACGCGGTTTGGGTCGCGCCTTCCGCGCCGGTCGAGCACACGGTCACCCAGCTTGCCGAGGCCGTGTGCTGGCAAAACGGCAGAGGTGCGTTCAGTGTGTGCGACGTGATGGTCGACCACGCGCTGCACTGGGAGATCACACACCGACTGACGGACGCACTCGCACAGTGCCGCGGCGGCGACCCCTGCGAGCCCACCTGCGCGTGGCCCGACCACCTGCCCCGACCCCACGTACACGCCGACACCGCCGACACGGCGGCAGCCGAACACGGCGCCATCACCGTGCGCGCGACCGACACCGTGCCGGCGATCGACCGCGTCGTGCGCTGCTTCAGCGTGTTCAGCATCGACCAACGGGAACTGCACCACATCAAACAGCACGCCGGCCTCGCCGACCGGATCTGCATCAACACGGTGCCGTCGTCAGCGCTCGAACTGGATCCGCAGGCCTGGCACACCTGGCTCGTGCCACGGCGCCATAGCGAGCACGCGGAGCACCCGTGTTGAAAGCGTGGCTCGCCGCGCAGCGCATCTCGTCGCCGCTCCGGTGGGTGCTGACCGCCGCCGGCGTGGCGGCCCTCGTGATCGCACTCGCGCAGTCGCGGTGGCTCGACGACACCAGCGCCGGCCACATCGACGGCGCCTTGCAGCGCGCGCTGGTGGCCTTCGCGGTCGCACGCGCCTTGAACGGGGTGGTCTCGGTGGCACAGGGGACCGAGTTCGCGCTCGAGCCGGCCGGTATCGGCGTCAACTTTGCCCCGGGCCAGGTATTGGACCCGATCAACGACATGGTCGAACGCTTCGCCTGGGTCATGCTCGCGGCCAGCAGCTCACTCGGCATGCAGAAAGCGCTGCTGAGCATGAGTGCGTGGTGGCTGACCACTGCGTTGCTCGCCGGCACCTTGCTGGCGGCCGTCGCCGGCGTGGCCTTCGGCTGGTGGCGGCGGCCGCGCTTCGCGTTCTGGTTGAAACGGCTGCTGTTGGTGATGCTGGTGCTGCGCTTTGCCGTGCCAGTCACCGTGTTGATGGGTGAGCTGGCGTACCGGCAGTTCCTTGCACCCCAGTACGCGGCCGCTCAGGCCGACCTCGAGGCGACCCGCGACCGCATCAGCTCGTTGAACGACGACTTGCAGACCACCGACGATGACACCGGATTGCTGTCGCAACTCGGCAACGCCGCGCGTTCGCTCGGCAACTGGCAGGACAGCCTCGTGGCCTACGAGCAGGCCGCGACCGACGCCGCGCAGAGCACCCTCGACCTGATCGTGGTGTTCCTGCTGCAGTCGGTGGTGCTGCCGCTGTTGTTTCTCTACGGACTGTTCAGCCTGGGGCGTGTGCTGCTGCGCGCCTGACCCGACTGCACAGCGTCGGGGTCAGGCGCTGAACGGGTTGCGCAGACGCCGGCCGTTGATCAGGAACAACACCACGCCGAGTACCAGGATCGACACCGCCGCGTAGAAGAGCGACCCGCCGTCGCCCTCGCCGTTGTGCAGGACTTCGATGCCGAGCGGCGAGAACAGGTGGAAGAACACCGCGCCGGACATGATGGCCGAGGCGAACAGCCCACCCAGCGCGTGAAACGGCGACGCGTCGAGCGCCCGGCACAGGTTGAGCTTGGAGCCGATCCAGAGCAGACCGGGCAACAAGAGGATCGCCGACGCGAGAATCTCTGCACTGCCGATCACATAGGGCCCGAACTGCGAAAAGGCCGAACCCAGGCCCTCGCCGAAGAAGCCGCCGAGCCAGGTCCCGATGGTGCCAAAGATGTGTTGCGTGTCCGGGCTTTGCGTGAACTTGTAGGGGATCGAGGTCAGGAACACGCGCGCGATCCAGAGCACGCTCAACCAGCTGAATACGCGCACGGCGAGGGAGACGAGTGTTGTCATGGTGACAGCCTTGTGAGAAGTCGGCGTTGCTGCACCGCTCGGTGTTGTCGGGCACAGCGTTGGTAGAGTGTAGGCGAACGCTGCCGCACTCGGGTTCGCGTCTGCCGCGTGCGCCATGGCCTGCTAGCTGGCATCGAAATGGCCGATGCCGACGGCATGGTGCATCGCACGCGACACCGCCGCAACCAGCGCATCCGGGCACGCCGCCGAGCTGACCAGCCCCAATTGACGCACCGGTGCATCGGCACCCAGCGCCAGTCGGCAGACCGGCACGGGATGGAGTGTCTCGACACATTGCCGTGGCACGATGGCCACACTGCGCGTGCTGAACACCAGGTGAACGGTGGCTTGGAGCTCCTCGACAACCATCCGCTCCCGCACCACGATGCCGTGGGTTTGCAGCCATGCCTCGGTGAGCTCACCCACGATGGCGTCGCGGGCGAAGCGGATGAACGACCGGTCGCGCAGCAAGGTGGCGACCGATTCGCCCGCGCACTCGGGTGGCGCGATGAGTTCGAGTGTCTCGTCCGCGACCGGGTGCCAGCCCAGTCCGTCGTCGAGCACCCGCGGCCTGGAGACCAACGCGAGATCGAGCCGCCCATGGCGCACCTCGGTGATCAGTTTGTGGGTGAGACCCGACACGATGCTCAGTCGCAACCGAGGTTCATCGTGGCTCAACGCCTGCGCAGCCAGCGGCACCAGACCCGCCAGGCTGGTGGGTACCGCACCCAGACGGCACTCGCCCACAACGCCGCCGTCGACGACAGCAGACGGCACCAGCGCGTCGTAGCCTGCGACCACGTCGCGGGCCCGCTGTGCGATGACACGACCCATTGGCGTCATCTCGGGTGGCCTGCGCGAGCGGTCGAACAACGCCACAGCCCACTGACGCTCGAGCACGCGCATCTGCTGGCTGACTGCAGCCTGCGTGACGTTGACCGCATCGGCAGCCGCACTGAACGACCCGAGGTCGTGTACGGCCAACAGGGTGCGCAACATGGCGATCGACACGACGGCCTCCAACCGGCACTCGGGGCGAAACCGGGCCAGCCGCCCGATAACTGAAGTATTTCTAATACTAAGTGCAAGAAAATAGCACTCTATCGGCTTTTAGAGCCGATAAACTTATGTTGGTGCCTTTTTCGGAGCCCCCATGACGGCGCGCCCCACGCTGCAGGTCACGGTCGAGCGTGGCCGTCCCGACGCACGCTACAGCGAGACCTTCGCGGTGCCGCAGCACGCCAACCAGACGGTGCTCGACGTCGTCACCTGGGTGCAGCAGCACGCGGACCCGACCCTGAGCTACCGCTTCGCCTGTCGCGTCGGCATGTGCGGCAGCTGCGCGATGATGGTCAACGACGAACCGCGCTGGACCTGTCGCACCCACGTCAACGCCGTGCTCGACGGCGACGCGTTGCACCTCGCGCCGCTGCGCAACCTGCCGGTGATCAACGACCTCGTCGCCGACATGGCACCCTTCTTCGACAAGTGGGTCGCCGCCGACGCCGTTCACCGGCCGACCCGCACACGCCATGAGCCCGTGCCCGAGGTCGACCCGGCCGGCCCGACCCGGCGCGCCGCTGACGCGGCGATCGAATGCATCAACTGTGCAGTGTGTTACGCCGCCTGCGACACCGTCACCGGCAACCCCGACTACCTCGGCCCGGCCGCACTGCAGCGCGCCTGGACCCTGATCAACGACGAACGCCACAGCGCGCCGGAGCGCACCTTCGCCGCCGTGACCGGCGACGACGGCTGCCTGAACTGCCACAGCATTGGCAGCTGCTCCGAGCGCTGTCCGGTGGAACTGCGACCGCTCGACGCGCTCGCGGGCCTGAAGCGGCAGGTGGTGCGCCAGGCGCTCGGCAAGGGGCTGCCGCATGCTTGACGCCAGGCTCTACCTCGCCCAACGCCTGAGTGCCGTGGTCATGGTGCCGCTGGTGATCGGCCACCTGGCGGTCATGGTCTACGCCGTGCACGGTGGCCTGACAGCCGCCGAGATTCTCGAGCGCACGCGCGGCAGCGTGTTCTGGCTCGGCTTCTACGGCACCTTCGTGCTGGCCGCAGGCGTGCACGCGGCAATCGGTCTGCGCAGCGTGGCACGCGAGTGGCTCGGCCTGACCGGCACCGGCCTCGCAGCGCTGACCTGGCTCAGCGGCCTCCTGCTCGTCTTCCTCGGCGCGCGCGCGGTCATGGCGGTGACCGCGCTGTGAGCACATCGCGACCCAGACACGCGCTGCACTGGGCACACTGGGTGCACCGGTTGTCCGGCGTCGCGCTTGCGGTGTTTCTGCCGCTGCACCTCTGGGTGCTGTCGCTTGCACTGACTGACCCGGCCGCCTTCGAGCAGGCCATCGCCTTTGCCGAACACCCGCTGGTCAAACTGGCCGAAACCGGTCTGGTCGGACTGCTCGCGTTGCACCTCATTGGCGGCCTGCGTCTGCTCGCGCTGGAGACACTCGGCTGGACCGGGTCGCAGAAACGCGTGTTCACGGTCGGTTGCCTGGCCGCGGCCGGCCTCGCCACGCTCTTCCTGATCAGCGCGACACGCTAGGAGCCACCCATGACACTCGACACCTGGCTTGCTTTCGTCGCCGCCTCGCTCGTGCTGACCATGAGCCCGGGCCCGAGCGTGTTGATCGCGTCGGTGCACGCGCTGCACCTGGGTTGCGGGCGCGCGCTGTTCACCGCACTCGGTGACATCAGCGCCAACGGCCTGCAGATGGTGTTGGTGGCGGTTGGCCTCGGTGCTGTCATTGCAAGCTCGGAACTCGCCTTTCAGGTCATCAAGTGGTTCGGCGTTGCCACACTCGCCTACCTCGGGCTCAAGCTGCTGCTGTCACAGCCCGAGCGCCAGCCGCGCGCGGACACACCGTCCGCGCGTCAGTTGTCGCGCACACGCTGTTTTGTCACCGGCTTCACCGTGGCTGCGGGAAACCCCAAGGCGATCGTGTTCTTCACCGCTTTTTTTCCACAGTTCATCGACCCGAGCGAGCCCCTGCTTGCCCAGATGCTCATTCTCTGCCCGACCATGGCCGCCATCGACCTGCTCTGGGTGATGGCCTACGCCAGCGCGGCGCGCCACCTGTTGGGCGCGCGCAGCCGCACGCTCACGACAATCAACCGGGTCACCGGCGGTCTGTTCCTCGGTGCGGCCGGGGCGTTGAGCGTCAGCACACGGTAGCCGCCATGGAGCGACACGACACCGACATCCTGATCATCGGCAGCGGCGGCGCCGGCCTCTTTGCCGCGCTACACGCGCAGCAGTCCGCGCCGGTCGGCACGCGGATCACCATCGCGGTGAAAGGCCTGCTCGGCAAATGCGGCTGTACGCGCATGGTGCAAGGTGGGTACAACGTGTCACTCGGCCCCGGCGACACCGTCGAACGGCACTTCATGGACACGATCCGCGGCGGCAAGTGGCTACCGAACCAGGACATGGCCTGGCGGTTGTGCGAGGACGCCGTGGAGCGCGTGCGCGAACTCGAGAACGAGATCGGCTGCTTCTTCGACCGCAACCCCGACGGCACACTGCACCACAAGGCCTTCGCCGGCCAGACCGCCGACCGAACGGTGCACAAGGGCGACCTCACCGGCATCGAGATCATCAGCCGCCTGATGGAACAGGTGCTCGCACGCCCGATCGAGCGCCTCGAGGAACACCGCGCCGTCGGCCTCATCCCGAACCGCGCCGGCGACGCGCTGGCCGGCGTGCTCTTCATCGACATGCGCACTGGAGGCTTTCGACTGGTGCGGGCAAAAGCCGTGTTGATGGCGACGGGCGGCGGGCCAACCTTGTATAAATACAACACACCGTCGGGCGACAAGAGCCTCGACGGGCTCGCCATGGCGCTGCGTGTCGGCCTGCCACTGCGCGACATGGAGATGGTGCAGTTCCACCCCACGGGCCTGCTCGCAGGCAGCCACACGCGCATGACAGGCACCGTGCTCGAGGAGGGGTTGCGCGGGGCCGGCGGCCACCTGCTCAACCACCACGAGCAGCGCTTCATGTTCGACTACGACTCACGCGGCGAGCGGGCCACACGCGATGTGGTCAGCCGCGGTATTTACGCCGAGATGCTCAAGAACAACCACCCCGACCAGGAGGGCGTGTTCATCCGCATGAGCCACCTCGGGCCGGAGGCGGTCGCACAACAATTCAAGGGCATGGTCAAGCGCTGCGCCGACTGCGGCTTCGACCTTGCTGGCGGGCTCGTCGAGGTGGTGCCGACCGCGCACTACCTGATGGGCGGCGTGGTCGTCGACGTCGACACCCGCACTGCGCTCGACGGCCTCTACGTCGCCGGCGAAGACGCCGGTGGCGCACACGGCTCGAACCGGCTCGGCGGCAACGGCGTGGCGAACTCCACGGTCTTCGGCGGCATCGCCGGCGATGTCATGGCGGCCGACATCCGCAGCCGCTCCGGCCTGCACGAACCTGATCCGACCGTGCTGGACGCCGAGGTCGCCCGCGCCCGGGCGCCGTTCGGCCCGGCCCCGGCTTCAGTGGCGCCGTTGCGGCAACGTCTGCAGGAGCGCATGTGGGACGAGGTCGGCGTGATCCGCAACGCCGCGGGCCTCCGGCGCGGCCTGGCCGCGCTGGACGAGATCGAGGCCGAGCTCGCGACGACCGGCGTCGACGACGCTGCACTCGCATTCAACCTGAGTTGGCACGACTGGCTGAACGTGAAATCCCTGTGCGACGTCGGCCGCGCCATCACCCACGCGGCCCTCGCGCGGGAAAATTCGCGCGGCGCCCACTACCGCGACGACTTCCCGGACGAAGGCGACCTCGACACGTCCTACTTCACCGTGGTGCAGCAGCACGGCGACACCTTGCAGGTCACGCGGGAGCCGGTCCAGTTCACCCTCGTGCGCCCGGGCGAGTCGATCCTGTCCGCCGACGAGCCCGACACCCTGGTGGCCCAACCATGATTCCGATCACGCAAATAGAAGAAACGGCAGGGGCACTGATGGCAAAGGCGGCCATCGAGATCCCCGATGACTACCACAGTGGCCTGAAACAGGCCGCCAGGACCGAGACCGGGCCACTCGCCAACTACGTGCTGAACGCGATGCTCGACAACTACGCCGCAGCCAAACTCGACCGGTGTGCAATGTGTGGCGACACCGGCACGCCACGCTGGTACGTGAAGATAGGCAACGAGGCGCGCATCGAGGGCGGCCCGATCGCGCTCGAGGCCGCCCTGCGACGCGCCACGGCAAGCGCGACCACCGAGGTGCCACTGCGACCGAACCGCGTGCACCCCCTGTGGCGTACCGACCACAACAACAACGTCGGCATCGGCGCGCCGGAGATCGAGTACGCCTTCGAACCCGAGGGCGATTGGCTCGACCTGATCACGGTGCACAAGGGCGGCCTGTTCGGCACCGACTACCGCATGCTGTTCCCCTCCGACGGCATCGAGGGCATCAAGCGCTTCTACCTCGACAGCCTCGTGGCGTTCGGCAAGCGCGGCCTCGCCTGCCAGCCAGCCATCATCGGCATCGGCCTCGGTGGCTGCAAGGACACCTGCATGGTGCTCGGCAAGCGGGCCGCCTGCCTGCGCACCGTCGGCAGTGTCAACCCCGACCCGAAAATCGCCGAGCTCGAAGCCGAGTTCAAGGAACTCGGCAACTCGATCGGCATGGGCGCGATGGGTTTTGTCGGCAAGAACATGGTGGTCGATTGCCACATCGAGGTCGGCTACTGCCACACCGGTGGCATGCAGATGAGCGTGCACGCTTTCTGCCTGTCCTCGCGTCGTGCGGTCGCCCGGCTGTACCCCGATGGCCGTGTGGAACACCGCACAGACCCGGACTGGTTCACCGACTACCAACGACGGGAGACAGTCGAATGGACGGCCTAGCCAAACCGCGCGAGGTGCGCCTGAGCACCACCCCGACACCCGAGGCGCTCGCCGAACTGCAA
The DNA here is from genome assembly GCA_039196715.1 of Pseudomonadota bacterium. Lineage (NCBI taxonomy): Bacteria > Pseudomonadati > Pseudomonadota > Pseudomonadota bacterium. The sequence goes on along the minus strand of JBCCUP010000040.1, from coordinate 10,344 downwards.
CTCGGCGACATCGTCATGCTCGACGGCTTGATCTACACTGCGCGGGAAGGGGTGTACATGCGTGCGCTCGAAGAGGGCGCCAACATCCCGATGGAACTGCCCGCCGAGAGTGCAGCCAATTTTCACTGCTCGCCCGCGGCCAGCATCCGCGCTGACGGCAGCTTCGACATGGGCGCCGTGACGGCCACCGCATCATTCCGTTTCGCCAAGTGGCTGCCAGAGTGGTTTGACAAGTCCGGCGCCAAACTGATCATTGGCAAGGGTGGGATGTCGTCGCAGGACTACCGGGACCATTTCGTGCCGAACGGCGCGGTGTATCTTTCGACCGTGGGCTACGGCACGGGTGCGCTGCTCGGGCGTGGCATCGAGAAGGTCGAAGCCGTGCACTGGCACGCCGAGCTCGGCCTCGCGCAAGCCATGTGGGTCATCCGAGCCCGCGGCATGGGCCCGTTCATCGTCGCCTCGGACCTCGAAGGCAACTGCCTGTTCGAGCGCGAAAACGCCAAGATCAGCGCCGGACTCGACGCCGTCTACGCCGGCACCCGCCCGGCGGTGCTCAAGCGCTTCGGCGAAACCGACGACCGGTCCGATGAACTCATCTGACCCCGTCGCCGACAGCGCATGAATTCATCGACCACCCCAGTCAAACCGCGTCGCGTCGCCGACGCGCTGGTGCGCACGCTCTGCGGGCGCGGCGTCAGCCGCGTGTTTGCGCTGTCGGGCAACCAGATCATGCCGCTGTTCGACGCGTGCCTCGACGCCGGGCTCGAGATCGTGCACACCCGGCACGAGGCGGCCTGTGTGTACATGGCCGAGGCGCACGCGCAGCTCACCGGCGAGCTCGGTGTGGCGCTGGTCACGGCCGGCGTGGGGCTCGGCAACGCGGTCGGCCCGCTGTACTGCGCGCTCACCTCCGAGACGCCGGTGCTGTTGCTCTCCGGTGATTCGCCGCAAGCGCAGGACGGCCACGGCGCGTTTCAGGAACTGGATCAGGCGACCCTGACCCGGGCCGTCACGCGCTTTTGCGCGCGACCGACCTCCGCGGCCGCCGTGGCGGCAGACCTTGACACAGCCTGCCGGATTGCGATCGGTAGCCACCCGGGGCCTGTGCACCTCGCGCTGCCGGCGGATGTGTTGGCCCAGCCGTGTGAATCGGACACCGGCGCTACGCCTGGCGATCCCGACGCCGCTGCCGCGGTTGCATCGACCGACGTGGCCGAGGTCGCTGCCACTCTGGCAAGGGCAACGCAGCCGTTGATCGTGCTCGGCCCCACGCTCAACGCCACACGTCAGCCGGGGTTGGTCGACGCGCTGGAGCGCGCAACCGGCGCGCCCACCGTCGTGGCCGAGAGCCCGCGCGGCCTCAAGGACCCGACTTATGCCAACCTTGGCTCTACGATCAGCAACGCGGACACGGTGGTGCTGCTCGGCAAGCCCTGCGACTTCAGCCTGGGTTTCGGGGGTATGGCGGCACCCGACAGCCACTGGACACTCGTGCACGCCGACGCCGCCGTGCTGCAGCAGGCGGCAACCAACCTGGCAGCAACGCCGCACAGTGGCATCCAGGCCGACCCGATCGGTTTCGCCCGGCGCCTCGCCGAGACCGGCCCGCGTGCCGCCGTGCCAGCCTGGCGCACCCGCTGCGACGTGTGGCTGGCACCGCTAAATGCCACGGGGACGGCAACCGTCGCGGGCAGCTTGCACCCGGCCACCGTGTGCCGTGCCGTGCAGGACGCGCTCAACCGCAGCAGCAATGCAATCCTGATCACCGACGGCGGTGAGTTCGGTCAGTGGGCGCAGGCGTGTTGTCGCGCACCACGCCGCGTTGTCAATGGCGTCGCCGGCAGCATCGGCGGCGCGATTCCGGCGGCGGTGGCTGCCAGCCTCGCCGACCCGACGGCGGACATCGTCGTGCTGATGGGCGACGGCAGCGCCGGCTTTCACCTGCTGGAGCTCGACACAGCCGTGCGCGTCGGCGCGCGCTTTCACCTGGTCATCGGCAACGACCGCCGCTGGAACGCCGAACACCAGATTCAGCTGCGCGACTACGGCATCGATCGACTGGTCGGCTGCGAACTGGGCGAGGCCGACTACGCGGCGGTGGCGCGCGGCCTCGGCGCCTGCGGCGAGCGCGTGAGCACGGTTGCCGCGCTCACCGAGGCCCTCGCCCGCCGGGTGTCAACGCCGCTGTGCGTCGACACGGCCATAGAGAGTGTTGCAGCCCCGGCCACAACCTGACGCCTGTCCGCTAGCTGCCATCCGGCGTGAAATAGCCATCGAGCACGCTGTGCACGTCCTTCACGCCGTCGCCTTTCAATGCGGAGAACAGCTGCAGGGTGGCCTCGACACCGGCGTCCTCGAGTTCACGCACGCAGGCGTGCAGGGCCGCGTGCGCCTTGTTTCGGCTGAGTTTGTCAGCCTTGGTCAGGAGGATGTGCAGGTCGAGCGGCGGCCCCTGTCGCCGACCGAGAACAAAATCCAGCAGCTGCCAGTCGACGTCGGTCAGCGGGTGGCGCACGTCGGTCAACATGACCAGGCACTTCAACGGCACCCGTTCGACCAGGTAGTCGCCCAGCACGCGCTGCCAGTGCGCGCGCTTGTCGCGCGACACCTTGGCGTAGCCGTAGCCCGGCAAGTCGACCAGGTAGTGCCCGGTGGCGTCGCCAAGCTGAAAATAGTTGATGAGCTGTGTGCGCCCCGGTGTCTTCGAGGTGCGCGCCAGTTTGCGGTTGCGCGTGATGCCGTTCAGCGCACTGGATTTGCCCGCATTCGACCGCCCGGCGAACGCCACCTCGACGACGGCGTCGCCCGGCAGCTGCCGCAAGGCGTCGGCACTGGTGGCGAACTGCGCTTGGAAATAGAGGGGGTTCACGGGCTTCTCGTCGGTTACCCGTCCGGGCGGGTCAGGTCAGGGACAACGGGCCGTCCTGCCGGCGGTGCCGGCGGCCGGTCAGGGTGTCAATTTCACGGCAACGCTGCCGCCGTGCCGAGGGCGACAGGCCAAGCACACGCACTGCAACATAGCACGGCCTTTGCTACCATCGCCTGCTGAGCCTGCGCACGGCGCGGCACGGCGCTCTGTGGACCTGTTTATCTGTCGGACCCAACATGAAAAAGTTTCTGGTATCCCTCATCTGCGGCGCTGCTCTGGCGGTCAACGGCTCGGCGCTCGCCACTGGGGACGCCGCGGCGGGCCAGGGCAAAGCCATGGTCTGTGCGGCCTGTCACGGCGCTGACGGCAACGCGACAACCCCGACCTTCCCCAAACTCGCCGGCCAGCACGCGGACTACACGATCAAGCAGCTCGCGGCGTTCAAATCCGGCGCGCGTGCCAACGCCGTCATGATGCCGCAGGCCGCGGGCCTGAGCGACCAGGACATGGCCGACCTTGCGGCCTTCTACGCCGAACAGACCGGTTCGGTCGGCGTGGCCGGTGAGGGTGCCGTGCCGCTCGGTGAGACAATCTACCGCGCCGGCATCCCCGGCTCGAGCACACCGGCGTGTGCCAGCTGCCACGGGCCGAACGGCGCGGGCGTGCCCGGCGCCGGCTTTCCAATGCTGAGTGGCCAGCACGCGGACTACACGGTAGCGCAGTTGCGCGCCTACCGCGATGGCAGCCGCAACTCCGATCCGAACGGCGTGATGCGCACCGCAACCAAGCGCATGACCGACGCCGAAATCGACGCGGTAGCGGCCTACATCCAGGGCCTCTACTGAATCACCCACCGGTGCGCGGTGGCGACGAACCAATCCGGTTTGCCGCCATCTACCTTCTGGACTGTTTCACGGAGCGTCGCCCGCGCGGGTGCTGACGCCCTTTTTGTGTGCCTGACACCGCCATGAGCACTTCAGCACAACGACGGCCTGCCACGGATTCGATCTGGGCCTTCCTCGGCTCGATGAGCTTCGCGATCACGCTGCTCGTGGTGCTGTCGCTGGCGTCGGTGATCGGCACGGTGCTGCAGCAGAACCAGCCGTGGAACGACTACATCATCAAGTTCGGGCCGTTCTGGTTCGACGTGTTCCGCCGCGTCGAGCTCTTCAACGTGTACGGCAGCGTCTGGTTCATGCTGATTCTGCTGGCGCTGCTGGTGTCGACGAGCACGTGCATTGCACGGAACTGGCCGGCAATGCAGCGCGAGATGCGCAACTGGCGCGACCGCGTGCAGCACCGCTCGCTGCGCGCCATGTCCCACAACGCGGACTGGCAGAGCACCGCAGCACCGCTGACGGTCACTGAGACCGCGCAGCGCCTGCTGCGCGCCCGCGGCTACAGCACCCGGGTCAGCGGCGACGATGGCCGCGCCCTGTTGAGCGCGAAGCGCGGCAACTGGAACCGCGTGGGGTACCTCTCCACCCACAGCGCCATCGTGATCATCTGCGTCGGCGCCCTGCTCGACAGCTCGCTCGGCTGGCGTTTCGCCGAACTGCTCGGGCGCCTCGAACCCGAGACGCGCAACATCCCGGCCTCGCAGGTGCCGCCGGTCAGTCGCCTGCCGCTGTGGAACCCGGGCTTCCGCGGCAACGTCGAAATCCCCGAGGGCTCGAGCGCCAACCTCGCGTTCGTGCCGCTGCGCGACGGCTACCTGGTCCAGGACCTGCCGTTCACCATTGAGGTCGAAGCCTTCCGGGTCGAGCACCACATCACCGGGCAACCCAAATCGTTCGAGAGTGATCTGATCATCCACGACGACACCCTCGACGCGCCGTTGCGCCAGACGATCGAGGTCAACCACCCACTGTCGCACCGCGGCTACACGATCTACCAATCGAGTTTCGGCGACGGCGGCACCCGCGTGGCGCTGAACGTCTGGCCGCTCGACGGCGTGACACCCACCCAGGAGGGCGTACAGGGCACAGTCAAGCGCACCTTGCAGGTTCCCGCCGCGGACGGCATGCGCACACTGGAGCTGGACGACTTCCGTCTGTTCAACATCAACCCCGTGCTCGACGACGACGGAGAGGTCGATCAACGCAACTTCGGTCCGGCCTTGCAATTCAAGGTGCGCGAAAGCAATGGGCAGGCGATCGAGTTCTTCAATTACATGTCGCCAGTGATGATCAACGGCACCATGACGGTGCTGAGCGGCCGACGGACCAGCATCGGCGACGAGTTCGAGTACCTGCACATCCCGGCTGACAAGAAGGGCACCGCCACGCGCTTTCTGCAGTATGTCGACACACTGCAGAACCCCGACACCATGACGCGCATCGTCCGCGTGGCCGTGCTCGGCGAGCAGGCGGAGCAGGCCTCCGAAGAGCAACTCGGCTTGGCTGACGCGATGGGCTCGCTGGTGCCCCTGTTCATCGAGCGCGGCTTCGCAGGCGTCGAGGCCGACATCGAGTCACGTGTGCCCGAAGCGCAGCGGGACACCGTGCGCGAAGCCTACCTCCGGGTCTTTCAACGCATCCTGACCATCAGCTACCTCGAGATACTCGCCGGCGAGGGCACCTTCGCGCCCGACGCATTCGATGAGGCCTGGCTCGAGAACGCGATCAACGCCCTGAACGGACTCTCGGTGTACGGCTCGCCGTTCTACGTGCAAATGACACAATTCGAACACCGCGAGTCGACCGGCCTCCAAATTGCGAAGTCACCGGGGAAGGCGATTGTCTATTTCGGGTCAACCCTGTTGATGATCGGGGTCTTTTTGCTGTTTTATGTGCAACAGCGGCGGTTGTGGCTGTCCGTGCAACGCGGCGAAGACGGCGCGCAGCATGTGGTCTTCGCCGGTGTGCCCGAGCGGGCGCGCACGGAGTTCGACCGGGAATTTGCCGTCCTGGCAGCGGGGCTGGAAGCCAACACGACGCGTGAGAGCGCGTCAGGAGAAGCGCGATGAACACCTCTCAAGACACGCTGCTCGCGGAATTCGACCGCAAGCCGCTGCTGCGCCGCCTCGGGGCGGTCGACTGGCTCTGGGCCGTCGCGTTGGCGGTGCTGTCTTGGAACACCCTGAGCCTCTACGGCGGGGTCATGGATGGCTATGAAATCGGCATCACCATCGGCTCGGCGCTGTCGCTGGTCTGGCTCGGCTGGGTGTGGCGACCGATGGCCGTGCTCTCGATCGTGGTGGCGGCCATGAGCCTCTTCGCGATCTGGCTCTACGGCGACTCGCTCGCGCCAGCGGAAACGAATTTCTTCCTGAAGTACCTGATCGCGAGCCAGCAGGCCGTGATGTGGATGAGCGCGCTCTACGTGCTGGCGACGGCGAGCTACTTCTTCGGCCTTGCAGCCAACTCCGACTTTGCCGACAGGGTGGGCACCGCGCTCACCTGGTCGGCCACCGCCTTCGGCTTCACCGGCCTCTTCGTGCGCTGGCGCGAGTCCTACCTCGTGCACCCGGATTTCGGCCACATCCCGGTCAGCAACCTCTACGAAGTCTTCATCCTGTTCTGCATCATCACGGCGCTGCTGTACCTCTACTACGAACAGAAGAGCGGCACCCGTCGCGCGGGCGGTTTTGCCCTGGCCGTGATCAGCGCGGCCGTGGGCTTCATTCTCTGGTACACCTTCGACCGAGGCGCCCACGAGATCCAGCCGCTGGTGCCCGCGCTGCAAAGCTACTGGATGAAGATCCACGTGCCGGCCAACTTCGTCGGCTACGGCGCCTTCTCGCTCGCGGCCATGCTGTCGGTGGCCTGGCTGTTCCGCGACCGCCGGGACCGCGCCGGCAAACCCAGCCGATTGCCCGAGGCCGAGCTGCTCGACGACATCACCTACAAGGCAATCGCGCTCGGCTTCGCGTTCTTCACCATCGCCACCGTGCTCGGCGCGATGTGGGCCGCCGAGGCCTGGGGCGGCTACTGGTCCTGGGACCCGAAGGAAACCTGGGCGCTGATCGTCTGGCTCAACTACGCCGGCTGGTTGCATTTGCGCCTGACCAAGGGCTGGCGCGGCGCGCACATGGCCTGGTGGTCGATCGCCGGGTTCTTCATCACCCTGTTTGCCTTCCTCGGCGTGAACATGTTCCTCGGCGGCCTGCACTCCTACGGCGAGCTCTAGCCACGGGCCAGCGTCCGCGACAGGGGTCGGGGCGCTGTCGGGCGGCCGACTCGGAACAAATCTCGCATTTGAACCATTCGAACCGGGCCCGATCTGAGCTCGGACCACCGCCACCTGGAGACCCACATGATCCTGAACGCCTTTCGCGCCAGCCTCGCCGCGCTCTTTCTGCTGCTCGCCGGTGGCGCCCACGCGATGGACGGCTACGAGACCCTGCCGCTCGCGGGTGATCAGCGCTCTGACGGCAAGGTCGAAGTGATCAAATTCTTCTGGTACGGCTGCCCGCACTGCTACGCGGCGGAACCCACCGTCAACAGCTGGGTGGACGAGAAGCCTGACAACGTGATCTTTCGCCGCGAAGCACCGCCCTTGAACCAGGGCTGGACCGTCCATTCGCAGGCCTTCTACGCCGCCCAGCTCATGGGCGTGCTGGACGAATTCCACGACGCATTCTTCAACGAGATCCACCAGAACAAGAACCGGATGCGACGCCCGTCCGACATCGGCGACTTCGTCGAGACGCTCGGCATCGACAGCAAGAAATTCATGAGCACCATGAAATCCTTTGCGGTACAGGGCAAGATCCAGAACTCGATGAAGCTCGCACAGAAGTTTCGCCTCACCGGCGTGCCGACGGTTATCGTCGACGGGCGCTACAAGACCGGCGGCTCCATTGCCGGCTCCTACCCCCGCATGATGGAGGTGGTCGGGTCACTCGCCGCTGACGTCACCGGCAGCTAAGCCCCCGGTGCAGGACCTCCGTCGCGTCGGCCCGCCGCGCGAACAGGTCGACGACCCCGACGCCGCAACCGAAAGGCTGCGGCGTTTTCTGTTGGACCACCGCCCCCTGGTGCTCACCGGCGCAGGCATCAGCGTCGCCGCCGGCCTGCCGGCCTACCGCGACGCCACCGGCCAGTGGCAGCACGCGCAACCGATGCAGCACCGCGATTTCCTCGGGTCGGACGCCGCCCGCCGGCGCTACTGGTCGCGCGCCATGCTCGGTTGGCGCGCGTTCTCGGCCGCCGCGCCAAGCCCGGTGCACCGCTCACTCGCGCGCTGGCAGCACGCCGAGCGCATCGGCCTGATCGTCACCCAGAACGTCGACGCCCTGCACCAACGCGCGGGTAGCATAGACGTGCTCGACTTGCACGGCAGACTGGACACCGTCGTCTGCCTCGATTGCCAGGCAGAGAGCCCACGCAGCGCAATGCAGGACCGTTTGGAAGCGGCCAACCCCGACCGGGTCACGCCGTTGGCACGCGTGGTCAAGCCCGACGGCGACACCGGCGTTGACACCGTCGACGCCGACTTCCGCTTGCCGGCCTGCGAGCGCTGCGGCGGCCGGTTGAAACCCGATGTGGTGTTCTACGGCGACACCGTGCCCCGCGCCCGCGTCGACGCCGTGAAGGCCGCGCTCGATACGGCCGGCGCCCTGTTGGTGATCGGCAGCTCACTGAGTGTCTACTCGGGCTACCGTGTCGCGCGCTGGGCCGCCGAATCGGGCTTTCCGACCGTGCTCGTCAACCCCGGGGTGACGCGGGCCGACCCACTCGCCGACGTGCGTCTGGCCGTCGACGCACAAACGGTGCTGCCCACCGTCTGACCGGTCACGGGCTGGTAAACTAGCGGGTTGTAGTCGACCGCGCGATTGAACTACAGCGATTCGTTGCCGCTATACCCTGCAGCATCCCCCTACTGCACCGTGACCAGGACCCCACATGACCCGCACCGCCAGTGATGAAATCCTCGACCAATGGAAATCCCGTCAGCACCTCGCTGAGAAAATGATCCCGTTGGTCGGCCAGCTCTACCGAGAGAACGGCGTCGCCGTCAAGGTGTTCGGCCGCCGGCTGATCAACACCAACACTGTCGACATCATCAAGGCACACCGCTTCGGACGCTCGATGGTGGGTCAGGAACTCGACATCGCCTCGAGCTACGCCATGCTCGAGAAGATCGTCGCGATGGACCTCGCGCCGGCGCGACTCGATCTCGGCAAGCTTGCCAGCCAGTACACCGCACTCGACCCGGCGCCCCCGCTCGAGGACTACCTCGCCGAGCAGCTCGGCGTGGTCGCCGGCCGACAGGCCGACCGCGGTGAACCCAAGGACGTTGTCCTCTACGGCTTCGGTCGCATCGGGCGCCTGCTCGCCCGACTGCTGATCGAGCGCACCGGCAGTGGCTACAACATGCGCCTGCGTGCCATCGTGGTTCGCGGCAAGGGCGACGACCTCGAAAAGCGCGCCAGCCTGCTGCGCCGGGATTCGATTCACGGGCCGTTCAACGGCTCGATCACGGTCGACGAAGAGCAGAAGGCGATCATCGCCAACGGCAGCCTGATCCAGATGATCTACGCCAACAGCCCGGACGAGGTCGACTACACCGCCTACGGCATCGACAACGCGCTGATCGTCGACAACACCGGGATCTGGAAAGACCGCGACGGACTCGGCTTGCATTTGAAATCCAAGGGCGCGAGCAAGGTGCTGCTCACCGCACCCGCCAAGGGCGACATCAAGAACATCGTCTACGGCGTCAACAGCGACGAGATCGACGCCGACGACACCATTCTGTGTGCGGCCTCGTGCACCACCAACGCCATCGTGCCGGTGCTGAAGGTGGTCAACGACCGTTTCGGCATCCGCAGCGGCCACATCGAAACCGTGCACAGCTACACCAACGACCAGAACCTGGTCGACAACATGCACAAGGCCGAGCGCCGCGGCCGCAGCGCGCCGATGAACATGGTGATCACCTCGACCGGCGCGGCGAAGGCCGTGGCCAAGGCGTTGCCCGAGCTCGCGGGCAAACTGACCGGCAACGCCATCCGGGTGCCGACGCCGAACGTGTCCCTCGCGGTCATGAACCTCAACCTCGATGAAGCAACCGACGCAGACGCGCTGAACACCTTCCTGCGCGATCAGGCGTTGCACACACTGCAGGGCCAGATCGGCTACACCTCGTCCACCGAGCTGGTCTCGACCGACCTCGTCGGTTCGCACGACGCAGGTGTGGTCGACTCGGCGGCGACCATCGTCGACGGTGACCGGGTTGTCTTGTACGTCTGGTACGACAATGAAGCCGGCTACAGCAGCCAGGTGGTGCGCGTGATGCAGCAGGTGGTCGGCCTCGACATGCCGGTGCTGCCCTCAGCCTGATCGCCGGGTGCCACGGCGGGCTCAGACGACACCGAGCCCGCAACCGGCCGAAACGCGTTCCTTTGGTACGTTGCGCACCCGACCAGCTCGTTCGATACTGCAGGTTGTTCAAGTGCCACGCCCAAGAGGAACGTGGCTTGCGGTCTACGCAAGGTCAGCCCGGTACCGGCTCTTGCGTCTCAC